>NZ_JAUBRK010000001.1:154131-226723 GCF_036701825.1 Microcoleus sp. MOSTC5
ATCGAGAGGAAGTAGAACAGGCGATCGCATTTTATCAACAATCACTCGAACTTGAGGAAAAAATTGGCGATGTTCAAGGGAAAGCTGCTACTTTCGCAATGCTTGGACAGTTGTTAGCAGATGAGAAGGGAGATTTTGACCAAGCTTTGAATTATTTACAGCAATCTTTGGAGATTTTACAGCATTTGCGATCTCCTGACGCGCAGACAGTGAAACGCATTATTTCTAGGATTCAGCAGATGACTGGGGATTGATGGATGCACTCTGACTTAAGAAACCGGGTTTTTCGCAGTTTTTCGGTGGTGTATCGATGTTTTTGGAAAAAACCCGGTTTCTGGTCACACCCAAAATCGCTAAAATAAAAAAAAGACCAAACCTGAAAGGCGATTATTGTGAGCGATTCCACCATAGAACAGATATTGAAATTGGCATCTGGGCGCGCCGATGCTGCTGAAGTATACTACCTGTCGAGTCAAGACACGCCGATCGAATTTGAAAACAATCGCCTCAAATCCCTGCAAACCAAAGCCCTGCAAGGCGTAGCACTCCGACTGATTCACTCTGGCAAAATCGGTTTTGCCAGTTCCACAGATTTAACGCGGATAGACGATTTAGTAGATGCAGCGATTCAAACAGCCGAAATCGGCGACCCTGCAGAATTTGAACTCGCCTCCAACTTCCACCTCAAAGGCCCGGAAACCACCTACACTCCGCCCACAACTCAAGAATTAGTCGAAAACGGCAAAAACCTGATCGAGCAAGTTCACGCCTACAATCCCGATATTATGGTAGATGTGGGCTTTCACGTCCGCAGCGGCATCGTCAAAATTGCCACCACGCAAGACGTGTATGCCGAAAGAAGCAGCCAAATAGTCAGCGGCTCGATCGCGGGAAATTTGGTACAGGGAGAAGACTTTATGCAAGCATACAGTTACGACGTAGCGCGCGATCGGCCCCTGGACACCAACAGCATCCTCCAATCACTCCTCGAAAAATACCGCCTCGCCGAACATTCAGCCACCATCACCAGCGGTTCCTACCCAGTATTATTTACCCCCAGAGCCGCCGCTAGCACCCTCGGCAGCCTGTTTGATACCATCCTTTCAGGTCAAACAGTAGTTCAAAAAGCCTCTCCCCTAGCCGACAAAATCGGCGAGACCTTATTTGACGAACGCTTTACCTTTTTTGAAGACCCCACTTTAGGCCCTTCTGCTTGTCCCTTTGACGACGAAGGTACGCCCACCACCCGCAAAGTCTTGATAGACAAAGGTACTGTCACCGGATTTTATTGGGATCGCAGGTGGGCCGCTCGCGCCGGTGTACAATCAACCGGCAACGGTTTTCGTGGCGGATTGTCTCGCCCGGGCCCTGATTTGACTAACTTTTGCATTTCCCCAGGAAATACCGCCACTCAAGACTTGATTGCTAGCATGGACGAAGGTCTAATAGTAGAGCAAGTTTTAGGTGCGGGTCAGTCCAATCAGTTAGCTGGCGAATTTTCTGTCAATTTGGACTTAGGCTATAAAGTAGAAAAAGGCAAAATTGTCGGCCGCGTCAAGAATACAATGGTGGCAGGCAGCATTTTTGAAGCGTTTAAAAATTTGGCAGATTTGAGCAGCGAAGCCGAATGGGTAGGCGGTGCAGCCTATTTGCCGAGTATCCTGTTTCAACACTTGGGTGTAGCTTCGAGGCAATAAGTTCAGTGCGGTTTTACTCGTTACCAGGCTCTGCCTGGTAATACATATCGTGAGGCTCTGCCTCGAATTTGGATGAAAGCTTGCGAGGCAAAGCCTCTGGATATGGGTTCCCAGGCAGAGCCTAGGAACCAGTTAAACAAACATAGAAACAGTGTCGGCAATTCAACGCTTTGCTAATTCATGCAAATAGGAAAAAACAGGGAAAAAGGTACAATGAAAGAGCAAAATGTCAAGGATGGAACTCGGAAGAAGAAAAAGCACTTTTTCTTTCTTTTACCTTTTGTTTTTTGCCTTTTAACTCTAGTGACTGGATGCGTGCAGTACGATGTCGGGGTTAACTTTGAAAGTCAAACTCGCGGCGAAATCGTGCAGCACATTAAACTGGGGGAAAGGTTGACGAGCTTCAGCAGCCAAACAGTTGCAGAATGGTTGAAAAGCGTAGAACGCCGGGTGAGGTTGCTGGACGGAAAAACTAAACGGCTTTCCGATACAGAAGTTCTAGTGACGATTCCTTTCAATAATGGAGCCGAGTTGCAAGACAAGTTCAACCAATTTTACAATCCGATCGCACCAACCACAAAATCTCGGGTCGCAAGTCCGCTAGAAACCGATTTGCCGAAGTTTGAATCTCACCTGAGTGTCAAGCAGAATAATTTGTTATTGGTGCTGCGAAATCGGTTGAGTTTGGAATTGGATTTGCGCTCTCTTTCTCTGATTTCCTCTAACGGCAGTCTGCTGCTGAGTCCGGGGGGACTTTTGGAGCTAGATTTTAGCTTGAACACGCCTTGGGGTGCCAAAAGTATTGAAACTGTCGCCGGTGCGCTGGTTCCCGAAAGCTATCAGCAGGGAAAACAGTTAGTTTGGAAGCTCAAACCCGGGGAAGTTAACTATTTGGAGGCGATATTCTGGATTCCCAGTCCCGTAGGAATTGGGGCGCTGATTATTGCCTTATTTGTGGCGGCGGGCATTGCTTTGAAATATCAAATATTGCCAGCACTGGGAATCGGCAAGAAACCGCAAAAAATCGGTCAAACCTAAAGAGAATATGTCCTGCAGGGGCGGGTTAACCAATCTCTTCAATCAACTCTCCGAGCTACAATAAACCCGCCCCTCCCTGGATATTATGTTTAATTGAGAAGATTTGATATTATCAAAAAAACTGGGGACATCTGCCAAAAAACAGTTGACAAATGCCCAATAATTTGCTTAACCTGAATTGAGAATTAGGGACAGAGAAAATGCGATCGCTAAATTTCTTCTTTATCTTTCTGATTTGCTTGGCTCTAGTATTGTTCAGCATCGAAAATACACAGCCCGTCGCGATTCAAGTTATCAAAGGCGTCGAAGTTAAAGCTCCGCTGTGCGTAGAACTAATTGTAGCGACCGGATTAGGGGCAACATTAGCGTGGCTGTTCAGTCTGTGGTCGAGAATGCAGCGAACCCTCGCCTCGCGCCAAGAGATCCGCCAAGTTCGGGAAAAACAGCAGCGGATTCAGGAATTAGAACAAGATATAGAACGCTATAAAGCAGAAGTAGAATCCAAACAACCTTTGTTAGAAAGTGCAGAACCCATAAGTTTAGAAACAGCAGCTATTGAGGCCAAAGCTGCTGAAATGACCGCCAATTAACTTGATATGCTCTCTCGTTTTCGGAGAGGGAAAATCTAAAATCTAAAATCTAAAATCTAAAATCGAATGGCCGTTTCCCGAGACCAAGATGGCTTAGAAACGATTTCCGAGGGGATCGCAATTTTAATTGACTTAGCCGAACGGGGAGAAATCGATCCTTGGGACGTTAAGGTCATTGAAGTGTTCGATCGATGTTTGAGCAAGCTTACGAACGCCTGCGATGCCGATCAGACTACGGATTTCTCTGATTTGTCCCACTCCGGCCAAGCATTTTTGTACGCTTCAATGCTGGTGTTGCTCAAAGCAGAAAGTATCGTCCTTTCAGAATCCCCCGCGGATTCCGACTCGGCCGACGAGGCGACACTCGAAGACGCAGAGCACTCAGGAGGGCGAAACTTGCCCCAGCATTTGGAGCGGCAATTGCGCCGTCGCGGTGTAGCTCAACTACCGCAAAAACGCCCGGTGACACTCCCAGAACTGATCGAGCAGTTGCAGCTAATGAAAGCAGCAATGGAGCAGACAGTTACCCCCCGGCGGCGCCCTACCTCAAAAATGCGATCGCAAGCAGCCCAGGCTATCTTTGAGCTAGCTCACCAAGAAAATTTGGTGGAAACTGCTAGTGAACTCGATCGGTTTCTGGCAGAACGGGGCTCGGAAATTGACGAGGGTTGGCTCGACTTGGAACAACTGCTGGAACTTTGGCATCATAAGGATTTGCACTCCTCTGTTGACCCAGAAGTCCCGGTATCAAGTGGGGAATTTCACTTGCCAAATCATGACCGCGTGGGTATTTTTTGGGCGTTGTTGCTGCTGTCGGCTCAGTCTAAAGTAGAGTTGCTTCAAGAGGAGTTTTACCAAGACCTCAAAATCCGCGCGCTTTGAGCTTGGAGGAGCATCAGATCCGGTTTTGGGGCGGGTTTACCAGTCTCTAGAACTCTTGACAGCTATCCAGGCGAACCCGCTCCTAGGGCAATTGTACGTGCATTCACCCGGACTTGATATTATTTCTGATTTCTGGTTCGTTAAATCTAGGTAGATTAGCAATAAATGATTGATAGCCTGCTACGATGTCGCCTATAAACAGGTCAGGATTTTGCTGCGATCGATTCGAGCGCAATCGCTAGCATCTAATTGTTGAGTTTATATCAATTAACAGAGGGTTGAGGAAGTTAAGAATGAAAGCGATGATTCTGGCGGCCGGTAAAGGCACTCGCGTCCGTCCCATTACTCAGACAATACCCAAACCGATGATTCCCATCCTGCAAAAGCCAGTGATGGAGTTTTTGGTTGAATTACTCCGCCAGCACGGATTTGACCAGATTATGGTCAATGTTTCCCATTTGGCAGACGTGATTGAAAACTACTTCCGTGACGGTCAAAAGTTTGGGGTACAAATTGCTTATTCTTTTGAAGGGCGAATTGAGGAGGGAGAAATGATTGGAGAGGCTCTCGGTTCGGCTGGCGGCATGAAACGAATTCAGGACTTCTCGCCGTTTTTTGACGATACTTTTGTGGTGCTCTGCGGCGACGCTTTGATTGACTTGGACTTGACTGCTGCTGTGAAGTGGCACCGGGAAAAAGGGGCGATCGCTACTATTGTTATGAAATCGGTTCCCCGCGAGGAGGTTCCCAGTTACGGAGTGGTGGTAACAGACGATTCTGGCAAAATTAAAGCTTTCCAAGAAAAACCTTCTGTAGAGGAAGCTCTGAGTACCGACATTAACACTGGTATTTATATTTTTGAACCGGAAATATTCAATTATATCCCTTCGGGTAAGGAATACGATATCGGTTCGCAGTTATTCCCCGCGCTAGTAGCAGCAGGCGCGCCTTTTTACGGGATTAGCATGGACTTTGAGTGGGTGGATATCGGCAAAGTTCCTGACTATTGGCGGGCAATTCAGAGCGTCCTGCTCGGACAAGTTAAAAATGTTTCGATTCCGGGAATTGAAGTGCGCCCCGGCATTTACGCTGGTTTGAATGTAGCTGTCAACTGGGATAAGGTTGATATTACTGGGCCTGTGTACATTGGGGGGATGACGATCATTGAGGATGGAGCAAAAATTGTCGGCCCGACAATGATCGGCCCAAATTGTTGGCTTTGCAGTGGCGCCACTGTGGAAAACAGCGTGATTTTTGAGTATTCCCGTTTGGGCCCGGAGGTGCGGTTGGTTGATAAACTGGTGTTCGGGCGCTACTGCGTTGATAAAACTGGGGCTGCGATCGATTTGCAAGCGGCGGCTCTCGATTGGCTGATTACGGACGCTCGCCAAGTTTTACCGACTCAACACGGAGAAGAGCGGCGGGCGATCGCAGAAATTCTCGGTAGTCATCCTGAATAATTGGTAATTGGTAATTGCTAATTGGTAATTGCTCAAGGTAAGGTGCGCACTGCGCACCCTACTTTTACGGTTATTATCTCAGCTTTCAATTCTGGCAAGGTGCTTAGGTTGCACCCTACATTTTAAGACTGAAGATAAGTATATTGGCTGAGACTCCGCTCGTAATTTTGCAGCAAAAGTTGGGCCTCGGAAAGAGTAATTTTATTTTGCTGCAAAGCTGCTTCTGTCTGACGGCGGATGCTTTCAACCAAACTTTCTGAATCGTACTGTACGTAGCTGAGGACTTCTTTCATAGTGTCTCCTTTCACAACGTGTTCGATATGATAGCCAGAAGGTGTTAGCTGAATGTGAACTGCATTTGCATCGCCGAATAAGTTGTGAAGGTTGCCCATAATTTCTTGATAAGCACCTCCCAAAAATAGCGCCAAATAGTAAGGTTCTCCAGGTTTGAGAGTATGCAGTTCCAAAACCGATTTCACATCTCGCAAATCAATAAATTGGTCGATTTTGCCGTCGCTGTCGCAGGTAAGATCGGCTAAAATACCGCGCTGAGTAGGTTCTTCATCGAGTCGGTTAATTGGCATAATTGGGAACAATTGGTTAATTGCCCAACTGTCTGGTACGGACTGGAAAACAGATAAGTTGATGTAATAAATGGACGCCATCACCTTTTCTAAGTCTTCCAAATCGTCCGATACATATTCTTTTTGCCGCGCGATCGCCTGTATCTTATCGCAACAAGCCCAGTACAACTGTTCGGTTTTCGCCCGTTCCGCAATTCCCAAATAGCCTAAGTTAAATAAACTGACTGCTTCTTCCTTGAATTGGATAGCATCGTGATAAACTTCTTGGTAATTCTCGGGACTGATAGATTGGTAAATTTCGTAGAGATTGCGCGGAATTTGGTGCG
The DNA here is from genome assembly GCF_036701825.1 of Microcoleus sp. MOSTC5. Lineage (NCBI taxonomy): Bacteria > Bacillati > Cyanobacteriota > Cyanophyceae > Oscillatoriales > Microcoleaceae > Microcoleus > Microcoleus sp. MOSTC5. The sequence continues at coordinate 160,709 of NZ_JAUBRK010000001.1, forward strand.
CGTTTTCATCTACTGGTTCTGGTACTTCTCTGGGGACATCGCTAGTACCGAGTACGTCAAAAACTAACACTGATTGGTGAGAAGCGATCGCCCGCCCGCTTTCGCTAATGATAATTGGAACCGGGATTTTGCGCTCGTCGCAGGCATCTTTCACTCCCGCTACTACGTCGTTAGCGTAGTTTTGCATATTGTAGTTTTTGGAAGCGTGGAAGTTTGTTTTAGAACCGTCGTAGTCAACGCCGAGTCCACCGCCTACGTCCAAGTAGTTCATATTAGCTCCCAACTTAGCTAATTCTACATAAATGTGGCTGGCTTCTCTAATGGCGTCTTTGATGACACTAATTGAGGAAATTTGAGAGCCGATGTGGAAGTGCAGTAACTGCAAACAGTGGAGCATTCCAGCTTTTTCTAGTTCGGCGACTGCACGGATAATTTCAGGAATTGTCAAGCCAAATTTTGCCCGATCGCCCGTGGAACCTCCCCAGCGGCCAACGCCTTTGGTAGTGAGTTTTGCTCGCACTCCCAAAATCGGTTTAATTCCTAATGCTTTGCTCGCGGCGATTGCGAGTTCTACTTCCTCTATTTGCTCCAGCACAATTACGGAAGTTTGCCCTAGCCGCTGCGCCAAAATAGCAGTTTCGATGTATTCGCGGTCTTTGTAACCGTTACAAATTAATAAAGCGCCTGGGTTTTTTAAGGTCGCCAAAGCTATCATTAATTCCGGTTTCGAGCCGGCTTCCAGTCCGAAGTGATGGGGTTTACCAAAACGCACCAAATCTTCAATTAATTGTCGGTGCTGGTTGCATTTGACAGGAAAGACACCGCGATAGACATTTTTGTAATTGTAGCGAGCGATCGCTCTGGCAAAACACGAATTTAAGCGCTCGATCCGGTCTTCCAAAATATCAGAAAATCGAATCAACAGGGGTAAAGCCAAATTTCGTTGTTTGAGGGATTCTACCAGTTCGCACAAGTCAAGGGAACCGCCGCGATCGCCCTTGGGAGAAACTGTAACATGACCGGCTGCATTGATCGAAAAATACGGTTCGCCCCAACCTTGAATGCGGTAGAGTTTCTCACTATCTTCTATTGTCCAAGATTTTTGTGGCACTTGAGCAGCCGTTACCAAAGCACTGTCTGGTGCCGCCAAACTCGTGACTGTTGGCGAGTGAGTCGATAGCGGATCGAGATCGGAGAAAGCAGCGGTGGCTGGGGAACTCATCTTATCGGAAACCTCTTTGAGGAGTGGTCAAATAGATAGTTTATCGCACATATCGGGTTTCCTGATGCAGTTAAAAATTCACTTTGGGTACAAAGCCGGGCGATTTGAGATTTGAGATTTGAGATTTGAGATTTGACTCTACAAATTGATGAAGGTGGGGGATTGAACTAAAATCTCAACCGTAATTGCTCTCCTGGACTTATTTCTTCAAGCAAGTATCCCTATGGAGGTGAACTCGGAAACCGGGTTTCCGAGTTCACCTGCGCCAGGAGAGTTGTCGGACGATCGATCGCCCGACACACACTAACCAAAAATCACCTCCGGCGGCGCCATGTCAGCCCCCATAATCATTCCCCCGTGACTATCAGACTTCTTCAAGCCCGGTTGAGGTGCTTTTTCTGGGGTCTTCTGAGCCGGTGCAACAGAGGCTGGCGGTGTCACCTGCGTTGGAGGTACTGCCTGTGCTCCGGGGACCACGGGTTGCTGCGACAGCCAACCCAAACCCCCTACAGCCCCAGCCATCAAAGCGGTGTAGCCGATGTACAAATGAACCGGACGCATTTGAAAGCCTTCGGCTGACCCGGAATCGGAAACAGACACATACATACTGGGAATAGGACTCGGAGCGGGTTTGGGCAAAGCATTCGCCATAGCGCTGCCGTCTAGTCCCAAGGCGTCGCCCAGTCTGCGGATAAAACCTCTAACGTAAATATCTTGGGGCAGTTTCTCGATTTCCCCATTTTCGATCGATTCGATGTGGTGCAGCGGCACGAGAGTTTGACTGTGGAGTTGCTGCAGGGATAGGGAGCGAATTTGCCGTCCCTTACGCAATTCTCTACCCAATTCCCGCAGGCACTCTTCTCGCTCTTGAACTGCTTTTGCTGCTTCTTCTTCCTTGGTGAGTTTTTTTGGCTTCTTGGGAAAACCGAACCCTGGGAAGGATTTTCCGGGGACGGTGACAGTTGCAGGTGGAGCCGACTCGACTTTAATTTCGTCTTGGGGCGCTTGTTTGCTGTCTTCAGAAGCGTTAGGCTCTGGATCGGAATTTTCTGTGTCGGACTCGGTTTGGGACGGCGCTTCCACACTAGCGCTGCGCCAATAGAAGACAGGAACAGTTACTGGTGGCTCCAATTCTTTAATTTCTGTGACCGTCTCAATGGCGGGACTTAAAGCAGCAAAACTCTGTTGGGCTACTTGCGGTTCAATTTTGTTTTGTTTGGGAAATCGGTCAAATGCGAGCTTGACGGCTTCTCTGCTAACTGCTCTAATTAAAATTTCGGCTGCGGAGGCTGCTTCGCCCAACATTGTTTGCAAGCTAGCTAGAGCTTGGCTATAGGTGTCGCTACAGAGGAGTTCTGATTCTATTTGACTGAGGACAGAACGAAAACTTTCTTGAGAAATTTCAATAGTTACGTGATCTGTCACCCCAAAATAAGCCTCGGGTTTCAGTGCCATGATATTTATTTTGTCTTGCTAGAAGGTATCTGAGTACGTTCTTCGACAGCTTGGCAGTGATTCCGGATGTCGGTTGGGGGAGACTGGGAGAGCGAGGGAGTCAGAGAGTGGGAGAGTGGGAGAGGCGCAATTCCCACTTCTGGATTGTCTATTGCTTGTGGATGCGATCGAGCAACCAAAGAGACCCGAAAATCCCGACAAAGTGGGCAACAGTGGCGTGAGTATTGGCGAGTACCACAAATATGTCTAGGGGCTGAATAAATCGGCCCAAATCGACTGCGGCACCGAACAATGCTTGCGGCTGAGCTAGAGATTTGGCTAAAAGCGTGCCGCTGATGGCTTCTGCGCCGATCAGCGTCAGCAGCATTCCTGACAAATTGCTCCAAAGTGCCAGCCGCACCTCTTTGATGGTGTCTGCTTTTTTGGGGCGGACAGCGTTAGCGGGCGATCGCAGTTGTCTCGACAAGCGGGTGAAGCGGAAAGAGCGATATACGCTGTAAGCGAGTACGGCCAGCCCGCAAATAGCAAAAAATACGCCGCCGCCGGTGCCGGCACTGGTTGAACCCGCAGCGGCGCTAGCCCTGGGGATGGCGAAGGGGATGGCAAAGAGCAAAATGATCGCCGCTACCACCCCTAGCACTACCTGTACCCAGAAGCAAACCCAGCCTGTTGTGCGAAGGGCAAAGGCTACTCGCTGTACGGCGACAGGAAGCTTATCATTATCTAACTGATTAGTCATATTTTGAGCGGGTATAATTAATTGGCATTAGTTGGCAGCAGTTTTTTCTCTTCGGGGACGGTTGACGGCGGTTAACCCTCTTTATAATAGAAGTAGCAATGTTTAAGATTTGTAACTAACATTGGATTTCACATTTGAATAGCGTCGATCGCCAGGTATCCAAAGCAATGACACAACTACAACCCACCGTCACTCCCAAACTGGAACAGCCAAAGTTTGGCTTCAACAGCTACGCGGAACGCCTTAACGGTCGAGCCGCGATGATCGGTTTTTCTTTAACTTTAATTATCGAGTATGTCACAGGCCAGGGCTTGCTGTCCTGGTTAGGTCTCAACTAATTTTAGCAACGGCGCGGTCAGCCTTACACTTTGTCTTGACTCTTCTGGCAGCGGGGGTCACTTCTGCTGACCGCGACAAATTCGGGAATTGATTAAAATATTAATTAGAAACAAGCCCAGCGACTTCTCTGCCGAGAGAGATCTGTTCCCGAATGCAATAGCTGGCTTTTGGAGGTGTATATGGGGTGGAATTTTGATTTGACAAGCTTGGCAATTTTGCCTCGCTCCCGTACAATGCCCCACAGGCGAGAAGATTAATTTAGGTGAAGCTAGTCTCTGAACTAGAACTCCCGATCGTTCCGCCAACTCTAAGTTTTAGAGATTGTAAATAAATATAGAACAGAGTAAAACAAATGAATGCTTCGTGGACGCGACTTTTGAGGTCAGCTTACCGTAGAGAGCCAATTACCAGCTTTGTTGTCACAGTGGGCGTTGTCGATGTAGCGATCGGTAGCATCGGTGCGAGCGGTTCTTTATTGGCTTTTGGGCTGGGTACTGCTGGGGTGGCGATGGCTCTCCGCTGGTGGCAAATGTACCGATCTGGAGCAGAACAATCGGCACCTGCTCCCGAATACTATCTTCCTCCTCAGTCGTCTAGACCTCAGTTGCCCGTGCTTAACGTGTCTAAAAAAAATCCTCCTTATTAAGATTACCGGACAATGGCGACTGGGCAAGGTGCCAAGCGACTCCCTGGATCTGAGGCACTAAAAGATAGGGCAAAAAAGTCTTTCGATCTTGGATGCTTGGTTTATGAATATTTCTGTTACCGAGAAACTGTACAAAATTGGCTCCGTAGCTGCCTGTAGCGGTTTGTCGGTGAAAACTGTTCGCTACTATGAGGAGATGGGCTTGCTGTCTCCTGCGGTGGAGCGCTCGCCCGCTGGTTATCGCTTGTTTGGGGAAGCGGTATTCAACAGGTTAGCGTTTATTAAACGATCTCAGACTCTGGGTTTGAGCCTTCAGGAGATTAAGGATATTTTACAAGTTCGCGATCGGGGAGAGTTGCCTTGCTCTGAAGCGAAGCAGCATCTAACGGCGAAGGTAGAGGAAATTTCCGGGCAAATTGCAGCGTTAGAAACTTTGAAGGGGGAGTTGCAAGGCATTCTCAACTGCTGGCAAGAGCAACCCTCGCAGGCGAGCATTACTCGCACGATTTGTCCGAACATTCAGCGGGATTGAGCTGCGGCAGAAAGATACAAAATAAGGGAAGGAATTATCGGTTTCCTTCCCTTGGTGGTTTTTTTGGTTTTGTTGGTGGTTTGGTCGATCGTGTTGCACTTTTAACTGCTTTCGCAGAGTTTGCTGTTGCTTCTTGAGTTGCCGAGCCCTGGCTGAGCCGCCTTTGCCTTTGGAGTTTCTGCCCTCGCTGCGGGGAGACTCCCAACTTTTTAGTCTCATGTTTTTAATTGTTTGCACTACTTCTATAATAGACTGACGCAATTTCACTGTCAAGTATTTTTGAGAGAGATGTTTCCTAGAATCAAGTGTTGACTGATTGGGGTTTGCCACAGGCATAGCGATGGTGCGCCCATAAACACCCTACAGCCCGATGGTGCGCCTATAAACACCCTAAAATTACAGTTTTTTGTCTGGCGTCAACAGCCCTAATTGTGTATTTATCAGTCCCAATATCCTGCAGGTATTTCAGCATCTGTAAAAATTGGCAGGGTTTCCCAATTTTTCCCCCATTCCGGCAATTGGGCTACTTTTTTTAGCTGAAGCGACATTTCTATTAAGGAAAATCCTAAATTGTGGACATCTTGAATAAGTTCGGCTTTCAATAAAATTTCATTTTTAGCTAAATCGGGAGCATTAGTCGCAATGACAATGCTGTTGCCGGTTTCTAAATTGCATATATAAACTTGTGCGAACACAGTTTGAATTGTTTGCACCGCTGCCGCATTAAACTCTTGTGTGTGGAACAGGTGAACAACTAGAACACCTGCGATTGACAAGCGAGTTTTGCACAGTTGGTAAAATTCTTGTGTGACCAACCTATAGGGCATATAGCCGCTGCCAAAACCAGCATCCACGATAATTATATCGTTTTTTACTGTGGAATTTTGTTGGGCTAGATATTCGCGCCCGTCTTGAATAGCTACTTTGAGTCTGTCGTCGAATTGAATGCCAAAAAATTTGTGAGCAACTTCGACTACTGTGGGGTCAATATCTGTACATTCGACTATCGCGTTAGCGAAATAATGGTGAAAAACTCTGGGAATGCTGCCGCCGCCAAAGCCAATTATATAGATATTTTTTGGTTGATTTTTCCAGACTAATGCTAGCAGCATGGCTCTGGCATAGGGAAATATTAAATTTAGCGGATTTTTGAGGTCTAGGATTGATTGAGCTACATTTGTGCTTAAGGTTTCTCTGTCTGCTAAAAGCAGTAGTAGCACTGATTTTATTTTTTTTACTGCTATGCAGTTGTCGCCGGAGTTTTGTTGAAATAGGATGCCGTCTGGTTGTTGCTGAAGCCAATTTATTTGTTGGTTAATAAGTGCTAAATTGCGACTTTGCCGATCGCCTTTATAATCAGTCATACGATTTTAGATTTTAGATTTTAGATTTTAGATTGGGGGATCGCTGATGACTATTATGGTTGGGAGCAGACATACAGTTTCATTCTTTTTGGAAACTGGTATCAAATCTAAAATTTTAAATCTCTATTCTCACATTTTATCACTTCAAACCCAATAATAGGGCGATTCCGCCGATCGCACAAACTACCCCCAAAACAGCCCGAAGGCTCACTTTTTCGCCCGCCAGCACGGCTAAGGGGAGGATAAATAGGGGACTGGTAGAACTGAGTGCTTGAGCTATTCCTGCGGGTGCATATTTCAGCGAAATCTGTTGCAGGAAAATCCCGAGATAGGTTCCTAAAAAAGCTGCTAGAATGATTGCATTTAATAGTTTGGGCGCTTTTAATTGTTTGAAACTGTCCCGGTTTGTTGGGTTCAAAAAGCATAGCATGACTGCTAGGCCACCGCTCAAACGCAAGGCCGCAGTCCACAGGGGATCGATATCTATTTGAGTGAAGGCGGCGCGGGATAAAACTGCTCCGGCGGCGTGGGTTGTTTGTCCTAATAAACTAATGGCTAATCCCTGCCAAAGATGTTTTGATGGTAAGCTTGTTTCGGCTGTTCGTTCTGCAATTACCCAAGCTACGCCGCAGATTGTTAAAAGAATGCCTGTACAAGCAATGGGCGATAAGTTTTCTTGCAAAAATATTAAGCCAAATAAAGCTGTTAAAGGGGGAGATAGGGTTTCTAAAAGCAGCGTTCGCCTCGCGCCTAAATATTTTAATACGATAAAGAAAGCGGTGTCTCCGATGCCAATTCCTAGGCCGCCGCTGATGAGCAGCATTGCTAAAATATTAGGGTTGATTGCGGGTAAGGGTTTGCCTAAAATTAGTACAGTGGCAAGGAGCATGAAAAGGGCGATCGCGCCTTTGAGCAAGTTTAGCACCACTGCGGGCATTTGCTTTCCCACTCGCTGCCAGATTGTGGAAGATAAGGCCCAGACAAATGCAGCGCCTAAAGCGGCTATTTCACCCATAAAATCTGTTGAATGTTGACTGTTGTTACCAATTCCCCATGCCATATAAATTAGGGTTCCAGATTTATCATCTGGAACCCTAGATTTATTAAGCTTTTTTAGCAGTGGGCGGGGAGAGAATCGAACTCTCATACCTTTCGGTGTCAGATTTTGAGTCTGATGCGTCTACCAATTTCGCCACCCGCCCTTTTTCGTTTCACCATCATAACACACAGATCGATTTCCTGCAAGCAAAGATTCATAATCTTTTGAACTTGCCCAGCGATCGATCTCTCTGGCGCGCAATACAGGTACAGGATGGGACAACTGAGCCGTTTGAGCTTGTTTGAGCATTTCTCCCAGTTGAGTGCTGCTGAGGTCGTCGTAGGCCCGCGCCTGCGCCAAAAACGCATCGACATTGAGTTTCGGAGCTAAAGTCGGCGAACCTCCGGCCAGTTTCATCAACAGTGATGCTACCACTTTTGGGTCTTGGGTGGCGAGCAAGGCGGCGCGATCGCACGTAAATTCCGCACACCGCAACCATTCCAACATTTGCGCCTGCAAACCCTGCGCGAGCACGGTTCCCACAGGCGAAATTTGACCGGCAGCTAACACAATTAAATTAGCCAGAGTCAGGTAAACTCCGTGCTCGCACTTCAAATGCCCCAACTCGTGAGCGATTACTGCCTTAACTTCCTCGTCTGTGAGCAAATCAATCAGAGAAGTGTGCATCACCACAAAAGGCTGTTTTCCCCGCATCGCAAAGGTGTAAGCATTTGGCATCGGATGCTGGCGGACATAAAGCTGCGGCACTTCTAAATCCAGAGTTTTGCAGGCATCCACCAGCAATTGATGCAGGTGGGGCAATTGATTTTCGCCGACTTGGACGCTAGAAGCCAGATTTTCGAGCATGAAAAACTGTTCGCCAAGTTGTCCCAGCAACTGCCGCACCATCAAATCCAGCCCGGGCAGTTGTTTGAGACTGTTGGTAGCTTCCAAGTCTAGTGGGTGTCGAAACTGGTCTGCTTTTAAACCGATGAGCGGTATGTTCAACATTTTAGTCCTTAGTCAATAGTCAATAGTCAATAGTCATTGGTCATTGGTCATTGGGAAGTGGGAATTATGAATTGGCAATTGAAAAAAATTGAATTATTTTTCTTTCTTCTTCCTTCTTCCTTTTTCCTTCTTCCTAATGACTAATGACCGCTGACTAATGACTAATTAACAGTTTAAACCCGATCGCACGGGATTGACAGGAGCCTCAGCAATGGTCGGCTCTGTGCCCTCTTTGACCCGCCGCAACTTAGCTCCCAATTTTTGCAGCTTCACCTCTAACTGCTCGTAGCCGCGGTCTAAGTGCTGCAAGCTGCTGATAGTGGTGACACCATCGGCGGCAAGTCCCGCTAGCACCAAAGCCGCCGAAGCCCGCAAATCTGTTGCTACCACCGGCGCACCCGACAGCAGCGACACTCCGCGCACAATCGCGACATTGCCTTTAACGCGAATGTCGGCGCCCATGCGGTTGAGCTCTGCTACGTGGCGCAAGCGGTTCTCGAACACGGTTTCTTTGATCAAGCTGTCTCCGTCGCTCAGCGTCAGCAAAGCCATAAACTGAGCTTGCATATCTGTGGGAAAACCGGGGTAAGGCAGAGTTTCGATGTCTGTGGCCGAGTGAGTTTGACCGGGAACTATCCGCAAAATCTCGGGAGATTCTGCAATAATTTTCGCCCCAATTGTCTTCAATTTGGCAATGACTGCGGTCAGGTGGTCGGGAATTACCGGCGACAAACTGATTTCTGAGTGAGTGATGGCTCCGGCTACTAAAAATGTTCCGGCTTCGATGCGATCGGGAATAATTGAATAGTCTACCGCGTGCAGTCTGGGAACTCCCGAAATGACGATCGTATTAGTGCCGGCACCTTGAATTTTTGCTCCCATTGCGCGGCAGAAATTCGCCAAATCAGCGACTTCCGGCTCTTGAGCCGCATTTTCAATCACGGTTTCTCCTTCAGCCAGAGTCGCCGCCATCATCAAAGTTTCTGTTGCGCCGACGCTGGGGTAGTCCAAATAAATTTTGGCTCCTTTGAGGCGGCGGTTCGGCCCTTTGACGTAAGCGTGAACAGTACCGTGGTCGATGTGGACTTCGGCGCCGAGGGCTTGCAGCCCGCGAACGTGGAGTTCAACGGGCCGGGCGCCGATGGCACAACCTCCGGGTAAGGGCACTTTAGCAAATCCCAAACGCGCTAGGAGCGGCCCGATGATGAAGAAGCTCGCCCGCAGTTGGCTGACTAATTCGTAGGGGGCTTGAGCATCTATGAGTTGGCTGGCGTTGATATCTAAAACGTCGCCATTTGCCTCTATTTTGACTCCTACGGCCGATAGAATCTGCCCCATGCGGGCCACATCGACTAGACCCGGAACGTTGCGGAGGCGGCAATCGTCTGGACACAGCAGGGTTCCTGCCATGACGACTAAGGCCGAGTTTTTGGCGCCGCTGATTTTGACGTGTCCTTTAAGGGGCTCGCGACCCCAAATTTGCAATACTTGTTCGTCGCTTTCGGGTGAAGCTGAAAAATTGGACGAGTTCAGAGCTGGTGTAATGGGTGTGCCCTCCATAATGCGCTTCGTTACTTTATACATTATTAATTTTGGTTCGATTTTACCGGAAAGTTTTTATATGTCTAGGGGGCACATTAGGAATTCCAGGCACTATATTTGCTGGCATTGTCTCTGGGTGTGGCTTTCAGGTACGATCGCACAAATAATGCCGCTCGACTTTCATTGAGTTATCTGTATCAAAATTTACGTTGGTTTCTGGCTGTCGATCGGTCACAGATGTTGCACCTTTGTCAATAAGCTTTTTAAGTACAGCCCGACAGGGTTGTTGACAAAGGTGTAATATATCGGTTCGATCGCCAATGTCGGAAAGTTCACACATTGTCGATCGCCCCATTGCCTGTGCTACCCTGTGACAACAACCTAGAGCCAAAGCTACTCCTAGCATATGGTTCACATTAAACGGATCGAACTGACTAACTTTAAATCTTTTGGCGGCACGACGGCCATTCCCGTGCTGCCCGGTTTTACTGTGGTTTCCGGGCCCAACGGTTCTGGGAAGTCCAACATCCTCGACGCTTTGCTGTTTTGTCTCGGACTTTCGAGTTCTAAGGGAATGCGGGCTGAACGTTTGCCGGATTTGGTCAACAGCGCCCAAAACAAACGCGGTACGATCGAAGCTAGCGTGACTGCTACCTTTGCGCTGGAAGATGTGGGGGAGGAATGGTTCGCCCAGGATGAAGATGAGGAGGAAATTGCAGCAGATGAGTTATCTGTTGAAGCAGAGGAAGTCGAAGGGATAGAAACTGCCGAAACTCAAGACAATAACGGCCAATCATCTCCTGTCAATCAAGAATCGCCTCTATCGGTTGAAGAAGCCCAAGGGATAGAAACTGCCGAAACTCAAGACAACAACGGCCAATCATCTGCCAATCGAAAATCCAAAATCGAAAATCGAAAATCGGAAGAGTTATCTGTTGAAGACGTAGAAGAGATTGAAATCGCAGCAACTCAAGACAACAACGGACAACTACTCGCTACTAATAAAAAATCCAAAATCCAAAATCCAAAATCGGATGAGTGGAGTGTGACGCGCAAACTTCGGGTAACTCGCCAAGGTACTTACACTTCAACTTATTACATTAACGGCCAACCTTGCACCCTGACTCAACTTCACGAACAACTCAACCGCTTGCGAATTTATCCCGAAGGCTATAACGTCGTCCTGCAAGGAGACGTTACCAGCATTATTTCGATGAATTCTAAGGAACGGAGAGAAATCATTGACGAATTGGCTGGGGTCGCTCAGTTCGATCGCAAAATCTCTTTAGCTAGGCAGAAGTTGGATGAAGTTAAGGAGGTGGAAGAACGCAGCAGGATTGTAGAAAAAGAGCTGATTTCTCAGCGCGATAGACTGGCTTCCGATCGCACAAAAGCGGAAAAATATCAAAAATTGCGGGCGGAATTTCAAGAAAAGTCGCAATGGGAAATTGTGCTGAAATTCCGCCAATTGCAGCAGCAAGAATGGAAACTCCGAGAACAAATCGAAACGGGCGATCGCACTTCGGCATCTCTCACGGAACAACTGCAAGCAATTAGCACTCAAATTCAAGAAGCAACCGCCGAACTTGACGCGCTGAATGCCCGCGTTAAAGCTTTGGGAGAGTCGGAATTGTTGGCTTTGCAAGCGACGATTGCGACTCAGGAAGCGGAACGGCGGCAACTGCAAAACCGCAAACAGGATTTGGAAAAAACTGCTGGGCAAATGGCGGCTAATATAGCACAAACCGAGGAAGAAGTTCGGCAATTTAAGCAAAGTTTGGAGCAAATTGAGATTGAAATATCTTATGTTAAGTCTCAAATAGGAAGTTTGCAGGAACAGCGGGATGCAGCCCAGCAAAGTTTAAATGAAAGTCGGGAAGTTGCAAATGCGATCGCCTCGACGGCCGAAGTTTGGGTACAGCAGCAAACGGAACTGCACCGCCAAATCGAAACAATTCAACAAACTTTGGAACCGCAGCGTACAGAACAAGCTACCATTGGCGAAAGAGCCGATCGCCTGCAAAGTCAAATTCAAGAACAAAACCAATCGCTACAAGTATTGGAACAGGAAATTGCAGCGAAAAAAGAGCAGCAATCTCGCCTTGGGGAAACCAAAGGCATGGCATCTTTGCAAGTAGAATCGCTGAATCAGATTTTAGTCGAAGCCGAACAAGAATTGCAACTGCAACAGGAAACTCAAACTCGTTTGTTGGAAGAACAGCGGGAAAGACAGCGCAAATTAGACAAACTAGAAGTGCAGTTTCAAGCACTGCAAGAAGCGACGGGAACGTTTACGGCAAAAATTGTCGCGCAAAGCGGAATTGGCGGAGTTTGCGGCTTGGTGGCTCAACTGGGCAGGGTAGAACCGCGCTATCAATTGGCGCTGGAAATTGCGGCGGGCGGGCGCATGGGAAATATGGTGGTGGAAGATGACAGCGTGGCTGCTGCTGCGATCGAATTGTTGAAACAAAAACGGGCGGGAAGGATGACGTTTTTGCCTTTGAATAAAATTAGGGGCGGCAGATATTCGGTGAATGAAAATTTGCGGCGCGCGGCTGGGTTTGTGGATGCGGCTGTTAATTTGATTGATTGCGATTCGCGGTATCAGGAAATTTTTTCTTACGTTTTTGGCAGTACGGTTGTGTTTAGCAACCTCAGCGACGCCCGTCGCTATTTGGGACAGTACCGGATTGTCACTTTGGACGGGGAAATTTTGGAAACTAGCGGGGCGATGACTGGGGGAAGTTCTACTAACAGATCTACCTTGCATTTTGGCACGGTTGAGGCTAGTGAGGCTGCTAGTGAAGCGCGGACGATCGCATCTCTGCAAGAAAGGTTGGAGGAAATTGAGCGGATTTTGGAACGGTGCAAAATTGCGATCGACCGCGCGTCTGTTGCCGTCAAAACTCGCAGCCAAGAATTGATGGAAGCGAAACAGAATTTGCGCGAAAATCAGTTGCGCTTGGAACAGTTGGATTCAGAAATTAAGAATTTGCAAGCGCAACAGGAACAAGTGCGATCGCAAATTGCCAAAAATACACAGGAATTAACTAATTCGCGATCGAGATTGCAGTTGCTGGAACGAGAATTGCCCGCACAGGAAACTCAATTGCAGCAGTACCGGCAAACTTTGGCGCAGTTGGAAGAGTCGAACAGTCACAGCGAATGGCAGCAAATGCAATCGAGTTTGCGCGCTCTAGAAGCGCAACTGCAAGAGCGAGAATTGGCTCTGAGAAACGTCCAGCAGCGCCTTGTAGACTTGGAAAATCAATTCGGGCGTTTGGAAGACAAAATTAAGGAAGGTAGCGAGAAATTGCAGGATTGGCAAGTGCAGCAAAACGCGGGGGCGGAGGCGATAGATCGCATTGTTTCGCAGCAGTTAGAACTCGATCGGCAAATTGCGGAAGCTAAGGCGGCTTTGGGGGAAATTGAGGAAAAATTGGGCGTGCAGAAGGGAGATCGCGATCGGGCGGAATCTCAACTGCGAGAGAAGCATTTAGCCAAACAACAGTTACAGTGGCAGTTGCAAAAACTCCACGAAACTCAGCAAGAACGCCGGGAACAATTAGCCGCAATCCGCACTCTATTGGAAACGCAGCGGGCGGAAATGCCCGACCCCGTGCCGTCGATTCCTGAAAATGTTGAGAAAGCCAATTTAACGGAATTGCAGCAGGAAGTAAAGGCGATCGCCAAACGCATTCAAGCTTTAGAACCAGTCAATATGCTAGCCTTGGAAGAGTACAACCGCACTCAAGAACGCCTTCAAGAATTGAGTCAAAAATTGACGACATTGGAAGGAGAACGCACTGAACTGCTGTTGAGAATCGAAAACTTTACCACACTCAGGCGGCGCGCTTTTAAAGAAGCTTTCGACGCGGTTAACGAGAACTTTCAGACTATCTTTGCGGAACTTTCCGAAGGCGATGGCTATCTCCAACTAGATGACCAGGAAGACCCATTCAGCAGCGGCTTGAATTTGGTCGCTCACCCGAAGGGCAAACCCGTACAGCGGCTGGCTTCCATGTCTGGAGGCGAAAAGTCGCTGACGGCGCTGAGTTTTATTTTTGCGCTGCAACGCTACCGCCCGTCTACGTTTTACGCTTTTGATGAAGTGGATATGTTTCTAGATGGGGCAAATGTGGAGCGATTAGCTAGAATGATAAAACGACAGTCTGAACAAGCCCAGTTTATTGTTGTGAGTTTGCGGCGACCTATGATTCAATCGGCTGAGCGTACAATTGGCGTTACTCAAGCGCGGGGAGCTTATACTCAAGTCATAGGACTGAAGTTGTAGTCCCGGAGTTTATGTTAACGCTCGTGTTGAGTGATATATGTACTTAATAAATCAGGATTAAAGTTAGAATGACATCCGAACAAATCTGCCAACGCTCCGACATTCTCGGCACTCAAGTCATCACCCGCGACAGAGGCAAACGCTTGGGGGTGGTCAGTCAATTGTGGGTGGACATAGACCGGCGGGAAGTTGTGGCGATCGGTCTGCGCGATAATATATTCGCGGTCGCTGGAATGCCGAGGTTTATGTTCCTCAACAATGTCAGCGAAATCGGTGACGTGCTGTTGGTGGAAGATGAGAGCGCGATCGAAGATGATGTTGATGTTGAAGTCTACAGCATTTTGATTAACAGCGAAGTTATTACCGAAACAGGCGAACTTTTAGGTAGGGTGCGGGGCTTTAGGTTCGACCCCGAAGACGGTAAGTTAGTTTCTATAATTATCGCTTCCCTGGGAATCCCCCAAATCCCCGACCAAGTTCTCAGCACTTACGAGTTGGGGATTGAAGAAATTGTCAGCAGCGGCCCGAATCGCTTGATTGTGTTTGAAGGTTCCGAGGAAAGGCTCAGACAGCTTAGTGTGGGTTTGCTGGAGCGCGTCGGTTTGGGTCAAGCACCTTGGGAACGGGAAGAGGACGAGGCAGGTTATTATCCGAAACCCGTGGCTACGGGAAATCAATTGGGCCCGGGCGTGCGGATACCTGCACCGGAAATGCGCAGCAGGGTAGCCGCGCCTGCGGTGGAGGAAGTTCCTTGGGATGAGGATTCGCAGTGGAATCGGCCTGCGGTGCGACAACCGCAGCAGCAGATGCGCGCGGTGCAGCCTGAGCCGATCGACGATTACGAGGATTACGAAGAGGATAATTGGGGCGGCGAGGAGGACGATTACGAGGAGGAGTACGAGGAGAAGCCGCAGTACACTCGCTCTGAGAATTCTCGCCCCAAGGAGCCGATCGTACAGTACGAGTACGAGGATGATGTGGAAGCTGATGCTTGGGCTGACGATGAGGCGCCGAAGCCTTACCAGGCTCCTCGGGTGAATATCCCTGAGAAAAATAAGACTCCCGAGTACGAGGAGGAAGCGAATTATTAGGAATTAATCAATTAGCTGAAACCAATATTTTGCACTCTTCTTAAGAACGGGCAAGATGCGCGTTCCACAATCAAGTTTATTTTTTGTGGAACGGCCTTCTAGCCCGTTGCTGATATTTGTGCAAGATGTGAGTTTAAACCAATATTTTGTAGGCACGGGTTTTACGAATAAAGTTTAATTCTCGCAAATAATCTAGTGGAGTAGGTTGGGGGATGCAGTGAAGGCGCTCAATCTAATTAAATTAGATCCATGAACTAGATAATACTCGCATGGCAGTTTACTATACTTTTGCTGACATTTCATATTATGTTAATGATCGAAAAAGATTTTGCTAAAAATGTTGCTTTCAGATTAATAACATATCTAATTTTTCCTATTTTTTTATCCACCACCACCGCTGAAATTGTCTTGCGAGTTGCGGGATACAAACCCTGGCAAATAGAAAATGTTGAGGTTGCGGTCGAACCAAAAGGTAACTTTTTTACCAAAGACTCGGAACTAGGCTACAAGCATTTGCCGGGTAAATTCAAGGTGACACTTAACGGCAATTACTCATTTAATACAACTCATCTCAATAATAGTTTAAGAATAACACATCCCCTCAATACTTACAATTCATCGTCAAAAAAGCCTATAATTTGGATATTTGGCTGTTCTTTTACCTACGGTTGGTCATTGAATGACAGCGAAACTTATGCTTGGTTGCTGCAAGAGAAATTACCCAAGTATGAAATAGTAAATTTTGGGGTTAACGGCTACGGCACGCTGCACTCGTTGATTCAATTCAAAGAAGCAC
This sequence comes from Microcoleus sp. MOSTC5, assembly GCF_036701825.1. Classification (NCBI taxonomy): domain Bacteria; kingdom Bacillati; phylum Cyanobacteriota; class Cyanophyceae; order Oscillatoriales; family Microcoleaceae; genus Microcoleus; species Microcoleus sp. MOSTC5. The sequence goes on from NZ_JAUBRK010000001.1 coordinate 176,779, forward strand.
TCAAACAAGGAAATAAACCCAAGATTGCGGTGATTGCTTATGCGGGATTTCACGACCGCCGCAATACTTTGTTAAGGGCGAGAAGAAAGCAAATGGCTGCTTGGAATAAACTGGGTATTTTATTCCAGCCCGATGCGAGGCTGAATGGAGAAAATAATTTTACCTACAAAATGGCAAAACTTGAATATCACGAGTTCCCCCTGATGCGGGTTTCTGCATTAAGCCATTTTTTGGAGGTTAATTACAATCAATTTGAAGAGGGATTGTACAAAAGTCACGATGTTTCTAAGACAATTATTCAAGAGTTTAACCGTGTGGCGGAGGCTAGTGGTGTTAAGTTAGTTGTGGCCGGAATTAATGCCGGTTCTGCTAAGATGTTGGAGGAGTTAAGTGAGGAGGGAATTCCTACAGCGGATATTTCTGTTGATTTGAAAATACCTGCCAATAATAATTTACCTCATGACCTTCATCCAAGTGCGATCGCCAATCGGCAATATGCAGAAAAGTTGGATGTTTTTTTGCAAGATACTGTTTTAAAGTAAGTTAACGAACCGCGAAGGCGCAAAGAACGCGAAGGAAGAGAGAAAGAGGTAGTTTAGGAGTTATTTAGGGTTGCGAGAGTGATGGGAGTATTTGATGTTGTGTCTTTTAAATTGCCTCGAAAATTTATAATTGATGGTTTTTTCCTGTTTTTACTTGTTCTCGTAACAGTTACAGTAACATCAATCTATGTATCCAGCGAACATACTTTTTATTGGTGGGATTACGCGGGATACAATACCGCTACAGTCAACACGGCAAATTTATTTCGAGACTCGCCAGATAAAGCATGGGGCGGAGTTATAGAATCCCTATCTAAGGAAAAAAACCTGTTAATTTCTTTGCCGTTAGTGCCGTTTATTCTTTTATTTGGCGAGTCTCGGCTGAGTTACATTCTCAGCGTATCCCTGATTTATGTGCTGCCGTTTCGCCTGTTGCTGGGGGCAATTTCTGCAAAGCTAATTCCAGTTTATCCCCGCCGGGTGTTTTGGTCTACTGTGCTGCTGAGTTTATTGATTCCGATGAGTTGGATACCGACTCTGCGGGGATATCTGGATACTGGCGGCTGTGTGTTTGTAGCCTTGGCAATTTGGGTTTATTTGCAGGATGTTAAGCTGAAATCGTGGTGGAAAATCCCGTTAATTGGGTTTTTGCTGGCGGCGGCAATTCTGTTGCGGCGTCATTTTGCTTATAGTGCGATCGCATTTTTTGGTGCAGCGACTTTACAGGTTTTCATCGAGTTTATTGTACTAATATACCGTAGAGACACGGCACTAAAATACCCTAGGGAAACGGAACTGCCGTGTCCAAAAGACCAGGATACGGCAGTGCCGTTTCCCTACAGATGCTTGTTTCTATCCGGCATCAAATTGGGCTTGATAGCTGCAACTAGCTTAACTATTTTAATGTTGGTAGCGGGAGATTTTACTCGCAGTGCTTTGACGGTTGACTACCGCAATTTGTATGTTGCTTGGAGTTTGCCTGTAAATGATATTTTAACTCGTTATGCGGATTTTTACGGTTTGGGAACTTGGCTGCTGGTACTGATTGGTTTTTCGGCGGGAATTCTCACGCGAATCCTGGTTTCGGCGGGGGCTATTTTTGTTTCGTTGTTTGGGGTTTTGTCGCTGATTGAATGGCTGTTAGTGTTGCGTTACGGCTACTTGCACTATACAATTCATCTTACACCGATCGCAGTTTTGGGATTGTCAACATTTTTCTGGACAACTTGGCTGACACTCAAGGGAAAAGTTCGGTATTTGATGCTGGGTGTCGCGGGTTTGTACCTGGTTGTGAATGTCGCAGTTGGGTTAATTCCTCTCAAAATTGATGTGTCAAGAATGTTTGTAGGTAATTTTCCACCGTTAGTGCGATCGGACTACGGCGAAGTTGTAAAATTAGTAGAGTTTCTGCGAAAATTAGCACCGAATGAAGAACCGATTTATATTGCCGGTGCTTCTAACAGTTTTAATGCTAATATCCTCAGACAAGCCAACCGCAAATTAAATCCGCCGGAGGGTTGGTGGAAATTAAATACAATCGGGAGGCCGCAAATTGACTCGCGCGATACTTACCCGCTACCGGAGTTGTTGCAGTCACAATATGCGGTGGTTGCTACACCCTTTCAGCAGGTGTTACCGAGTGACGAACAAGTTTTGCGATCGCACGAACAAGATGTTGTTAAAGTTGTGTACGATGCCTTTACTCAAAACTGGGAAATTGCCCGCGATTTCCAATTGCTACCGGAACAGTTTAAGCTAGAAAACGGCGTGACTGTAAGAGTTTACCGGAGGGTGAAGACGACGGATACAGCAACGGCAGTTAGGACTCTGGATGCGATGCAGCGGCAAATAGTCGATCGACCAGGCACGCAGTTAGATTGGATTAGTTTGCATCAGTCGATCTACACAAGTGCCAATTATTCGGTCTATCAAGGATCGGATAACCTATATAAGATTGTAACTCATCCAATTAAAAACAGCCAGAAACTCGATACATCTTTCCTGTATTTAGGTTCGATTTCAGACCAAGTAAAAGTTACCGGCAAACTCAATTTACCTAACCAACAATGTCCGGGAGTTGTCCTGCGCTTGACTTTGTGGGACAAGCAAGGTAAATTAATAGACTCAGCAGAGATGGCTTATGGTCAAAAAAGTGCGATCGGCTTCAATCTATTAGTTGAGGGCAAAAATCCCATTTATCTGCTGCTTGAGGTATTGAGTAGCAGCAAACAGGATTTAACAAACCAATGCCGACTGGAGATTAACAATTTGGCTGTCAGTAGGTAAGTTGAACCGTCAATGCAAAAACATCAAAAATCCCACTGGTATTTTAATCTATCTCTCTATACTTTTGTCATCATCGGCTCCCTGATGGCAACTGGCTATCTTTTCCCCATTGGAGGCAATTTCCCAGAAGTGCCGCCAATTCAATTTATGCTCAATCCTGAACTGTACAAAAATGATTATTACGTTCAGGAAATGGTTAAATTTAATCCGAGATATTACTATTATTATATTATCTATTTGCTCGCAAACTTAGGAACAAGCATTCCCCTAGCGCACTTTATCTATCAATTTTTAGCCTTCGGTTCATTTATCCTAGCTTGCTACGCAATTATCAATATTTATACTAATTCAAAACTGCCCGCAGCAGCGATGACTTTTTTATGTATAGCCGCTTCATTTACAGATGTTGGTAACACGCTGATATTTTCCACGAAATCCTTACCCAGTACCTTCGCTATGGCCTTTGCCATCTGGGGAATTTATTTTAGTTTGCGCCAGAAATGGCTGATAGGATATTTATTTTTTGGACTGGCTTGTCTGCTGCAATTTTTAGTTGGTTTGTTGCCAGGATTGATGATGGTTCCCGTTTTGGTAATTCAATCTGTAAAACAGCGGAAGTTCAAAACATTGATTTTGGCGATCGCACTTTTAGCAGCAATGGCAAGTATCGTTTACGTACCGATGTTATTAACAGGTACTACCAGCACTCAAACTATCGACAACGCCGATTTTGTTTACATTCACGCGAAAGTCCGCAACCCCCACCACATCCTCCCGTCAAATTGGGATGTCGGGAATTGGTTCAACTTTATATGTTTCATAATGGGTGGCTTGCTTTGCATCAAAAATTCCGATTTATTGCCAAAAGAAGACAAAGTTAATTTTTATATAATTGTTGGTACATCAATTATTGCATTATTTCTCAATTACGTATTTGTCGAAGTTTACCCTTTGGCTTTTATCGCCAAACTACAGTTAGCTAGAACTGTACCTTTTGCTCAATTAATTATATTTATTGCTGTTGCTTTGACGGTAGATAGACTTTACAGAGAAAAACAAATAGCTGTTAGCTTATTGATCTTAGCTGTACTAACTTTGCCTTTTAGGGGTATCATTTTCCTAGCATTATCAGTTTGGCAAACAAAAACTTACGTATTTCCGAAACGATATAATATATGGTTGTGGATTTTAGCAGCAGGAACGGTAATTTTCAGTTTGATATATCCGCTGACTGATTCATGGGAAATAATGGGCGATCGAATAATTAGCATCCCAGTTTTTTTCTCAATCCTCGCCTTTCCATTCATTTTAGAAGAAACATCCCTAGCTACATCTATCAAACAAACTCTAACTCACACATTAGCCTTAATAACTACCGCCACCTTAGTTTTTGGAATATCAGGAATTCTACCCAAACCTATATTAAATGTATTTCAAACAAGAGTTAATATCAATGCCGTTCCCAGAGACGACTTAAGCAAATTAGCTGTGCGATTTTCGCAAATTAGCAGCCAAGATTCACTCGTATTAATTCCACCCTCAGTTACCAGCTTCCAGTTTTTCTCCGAAAGAGCGATTGTCGTCAACTTCAAGAACTTCCCCTTTACCGAAAAAGGCATCAAAGAATGGCAAAATCGCATGGAAACCGTTTTAGGAGTCCCCTTAAACCCGCAAATGATTTGGGGAGGAAATGACTTTTTCATCCGCCGCAGTAGTGCGGATTTAGTCAAAGTAGCCAGAAACTATCAGGCCGATTATATCCTGACTCGTACTGACTGGCACCCAAATATTCAAGGGGAAATCGCAGACAAACAAGGCAAATGGATACTCTATAAAATTAGGTAATATGTAATTGGTAAAACTTGTTAAATCCCAATCTAACTTTTAGATTAGTCAGCAGAGGTAGACTTTGCTTGTCTAGAAGAAATTTCAACATCCGATTTATCTGCGTTAATCAGCGTTAATCCGCCTTAATCTGCGGTTAAATATCAAAACCAGAATCATCAATAATTTCACTAATTTGCTTGTCCACATAATCAGCATCCACATTCCGCGCCATCAACTCAGCTAAAATCCCCAAAGAAATCAACTGCACCGACAGAATTGTACACAAAATCCCAAAAAATAACAAAGGTCGATTCCCGATCGGCCCAAAATTCATCCCCGCCAAATTCAGAAACCAAATAACTATCAAATAACTCAGCGAAACAGTTCCAACCAAGCCAAAACACAATCCCAAACCCCCAAACAAATGACCCGGTTTGTGCAAATACTGTGTCGTGGCTAACACCGTCAACAAATCAATAAATCCCCGCGCATAACGTTCCCAGCCGTAATTTGATTTTCCGTGCTTTCGCGGATGATGTTCGACAACTACTTCCCCAATTTTAAACCCTAAATTGTTTGCTAACGCTGGAATGTAGCGGTGCAATTCCCCGTACAATTTAATCGACTGCAAAACTTCCCTGCGATAAGCTTTAAAACCGCAATTCATATCGTGCATTTGCACCCCAGTCAGCAAACACGCAACCGCATTAAACAGCTTGGAAGGTAAAGTTTTAGAAAGCGGGTCGTTGCGCTGTTTTCGCCAACCGGAAACTAAATCAAATCCCGATTCTAAATGATGTAAAAATTTGGGAATTTCAGCGGGGTCATCCTGAAGGTCAGCATCGAGAGTAAAGATAATTATCCCTGCTGCATTGCGAAATCCTGCTGAAAGTGCGGCGGATTTGCCAAAGTTGCGGCGCATTTTAATCGCTTTAATTAGTTTGGGATGTTGGCTGGCTAAATCTGTAATTTCTTGCCAGGAATAATCGCGGCTGCCGTCATCTATAAAAATGACTTCGTAACTGTCAATTTCTGTTTGGAACATGACAAGTTGGATTTTCTCAAACAGCAATTTTAGGGTGGCTTCTTCGTTGTGAACTGGGATTACGAAGCTGAGATGTTTTGGCATAGGGTTATTCTATTTCATTTGTGTTGTCAATGAGAAATTTTTTATTAACCGCAGAGGGCGCAGAGGAGGAGAAAGAGAGGTTTTTTAGTTTTTATTGATAACTTGGGAGTTTCGCAACGCTACCCAACCTTCGCGGTTTTTAAATGAGGCATAAGCGGTCAATAATCTATCGGTTGGTGATGTTTGAATGTATCCTCTCCAAGCTGCGAATTCGTAAGAAGGGCTAAACAATTTAACTAAATCTGGGCGCGGAAATCCTGACATGGCAAAACCTCGAACGACATTTTCTTGGTTGAGAATAGCAATACATTTTACATTGTTTTCGGGGTCTCCTACCCAGCCAATTACTCTGGAGGCGGCGGGTGCAAGTTTGGTGGCTGTATCAAAATATCCGGGTACTCCGTCTTTGGGCGCTGACAGTAAATTTGCGTCGATTTTTGTGTCTAATGCTGCACAGAAATTGTGTTTTTTGATGTCTCGGTTAAATGGCACTAGGTTGTTACTTTTTAAGGCATCAATTAATCCGATAAAAGCGGCGGGTTTGTTGCCTACGCGGTCTTTAATTAGCGTTACGTCGGTGATGCCTAATTGCAGTGATAATCCTACTAACGGTTGATAGGTTGCTCTGCGGGCGATCGCCATTGCAGTTTCGCCTCCCACCCCGTACATTAAAATAATCGCGACTGTGGCGACTGCAAACAGCGGTGTCAGCCAACGCCCTTGAATTCTTGGTGTTGGCTGCAACTCGCGCACCCACAATACTGTGAGGACAATTGTGCTCATCCAAAACAAAGCTGGGAGTGTGGCGTAGCGGGAAGCGGTGGCCTGTTCGACGCCAAATCCCGATCGACTAACCGCGGCCATTAACGCCGTTTGCAGCGTGTAAAGTTGGATTGATAGCCAAGGCAGCCAATCCGCGCGATTCCCTACGGGATAGCTACGCTTCACGACCTTTTTTACAAATAGCCAATAACCCACAAAACCCGTCGCTGCCATCAAACCAATTATACCAATAATTGAAGCAAAAATAATATTTTCGCTAAAAATTCCGCCGAGATAAGTGGGAATATATTCGAGAGTTTTGAGCGGGTTAATTTTAGTTAAAGAAGGGTGATGAGAAGGAGTTTTATAAGTTAAAAAATAAATGCCAATCACTCCAATCGAAGCAATGAAATACAAATAAGTTATTCGCCGAGGAAACCGCAGCACAACAGCAGCAGCACACAATATCGGCCACAAAGCTAAAGGAGTGCTGTAACTAATACAGCCTAAAACACCAAAAACAATGCTGCCAATTACCCACTTATTTTGTTCCCATCCTCCGTTACCAGGCTCTGCCTGGGAATGAATATCCAGAGGCTCCGCCTCCCTCTTTCTTGACAAAAGCTTCACATAATATTGCAAACAAAATATCGAACAAATCACAAATAAATTAGCAATTATCCAGTGAACGCCGCTGAATCCCCGCATCCAATTGTGAGCCGCCGCCGGAGTAAAATTAAAAATAGAAATGCAAAGGAGTAGGGAGATAAATTGCAGGGGAAAACGCCTCAAATTTAACGGCAGCAGAGCGATTAAGACGTAACACTGAATCCAAGCCAAGCACCAGGCTACTAAACATAAACCAATATTTGAACCTTGGGTGACAGCTATATTCAAGCCATAAATAATTGCCGGAATTAAGACAAAATGCTCATTCGCCCGAAATATCCAATTAAAAGGATTTGTAGAGAAACCGTCTACTGAATAAAAATTCCACGTCATCCACCAATAATCAAAATTAGACAAGTCTCCCGCTTGGGATATCAAGTACAAAATATATGACGCTGGTATTAAAATGCCGAGAACTGATGCGGCAATTAAAATATATTGTTGCTTGACTTTCATGGATTCAGACATTGGGATATTTTTAATTGGTAAGGGCGGGTTTAGGCGAGCAACTTAGAATATAACAGGTAACTCATGAACAAAACCCCCCCTCGCGTTTTGATTTTTCCTCTTGAACCAGAAACCCGGTTTCTTCCTGTCTGTCTAGTCGTCAAACCAAAGATGGCGGGCTGAAACCGGGTTTCTTTCTGTGGGTAAATCTTATTTCATTTCACTTCTCTTGCCAGCATTTTTCTGAGTCCTTGCCGCCAGTGGGGAGGATGCGTATCCAGAAGTGCTGATATTTTTACCGTAGATAGAACAGAAAAAGCGGGGCGTTTTGCGGGGGTCGGATATTCGGCGGTGGTGATAGGAATTACGCGCTGAACTTTTAGGGGAAAGCCGAGTGTTTCGGCTTCCTCAAAAATGGCTATCGCAAAATCGTACCAACTACAAACACCGCTGTTAGTGTACTGGTAAGTGCCAAAATTTTTTGGTTGTATTTGAGGAATTATCTGCGAAATTGCCTCCGCTAAATCCCCAGTCCAAGTAGGACTTCCGATCTGATCGGCTACTACCCGAATTTCTTCTCTTTCCTTTCCCAACCTCAACATGGTTTTGACAAAGTTGCCTTTGCCACCGTTGCCGTAAACCCACGCGGTTCTAATAATAATATGTCGGTTTCCCGCTTTCCGAATTGCTTCCTCGCCTGCTAATTTCGATTTGCCGTAAGTTCCCAGCGGGTTCGTAGAATCTGTTTCCAAATAAGCAGAACCGTGGCTGCCGTCAAATACATAATCAGTAGAAAAGTGAATCAAACTTGCTCCCAGTTTTTCGCATTCTTCTGCAAAAAATCCCGGGGCAATACCGTTGACTGCGTGTGCTAAATCTGGTTCACTTTCCGCTTTGTCTACCGCAGTGTAAGCACCAGAATTGACGACTAAATCAGGTTGAATTTCAGCCATTGCTTGACGGATGCTTTCGGGTTGGGATAAGTCGAGGCGAGTGCGATCGAGCGCAATAACATCTCCCGAAGATAATAAAATCGGCTGCAATTCTTGAGCTAGCTGTCCGCTGCCGCCTGCGAGTAAAATTTTCATGATCAAAACACTTGAGCTGTTTTCAACGTTTGTCCAGCTTGGTCTTTAGCTGATAAGATTGGTTGGGCACCATCTAGCGGCCAGTCGATCGCCAAATCGGGGTCATTCCACAGGATACACCGCTCGTGTGCCGGTGCATAGTAGTCTGTAGTTTTATACAAAACTTCAGCCGTCTGGGAAACCACTAAAAAACCGTGAGCAAATCCCGCCGGAACCCAAAATTGCCGTTTATTTTCTGCACTCACCAAACAGCCAACCCACTGCCCAAAAGTCGGCGAACTTTTTCTAATATCCACCGCTACATCAAAGATTTCGCCAGCCACTACCCGCAGCAATTTGCCTTGAGGCTGCTGCATTTGGTAGTGCAAACCGCGCAGCACATTTTTAGAGGATTTGGAATGATTGTCTTGAACAAATTCTGCCGTCACGCCTGTTTTTTCGACAAAAGCTTTGTGATTGAAACTCTCAAAAAAGAAACCGCGATCGTCTCCGAAAATTTTCGGCTCAATTATCAAAACTTCCGGGATTTCGGTAGATATAACATTCATAGTTAGCTGTGAAAGTGATAAACTCATACTCTGTCTATGCTATTTTACTATGAAAGCCGACGCATATCTCAAAAAATTGTACGCCAATCGATTTGATTCCCGACAAATACAAACTAAAGTGGCACTCTGGAAAGTTTTAATTGATGAGTTTTTACAAAATTATGTTCCTCCAGAATCAACGGTTTTAGATATTGGCGGCGGTTACTGCGAGTTTATAAATCAAATTAGGGCTGGAAAAAAATATTTGATTGACCTCAACCCAGATTCAAAGTTATTTGCCAATCCTGATGTAAAAGTGCTGAACATTGATGTTTTAACTTTTGACGATAAACCAGCTTTTAGCGAAGACTTCGATCGGATATTTATCTCTAACTTTTTTGAACATCTCCGCAATAAAGAAGAACTAATCCAAATTATCTCATTTTGCTTTGAGGCCCTTAAGCCAGGGGGTTCTCTCTTAGTTGTCCAACCAAATTTCAAATATTCTTTCAAAGAGTATTACGATTTTATCGATCATCAATTACCCATTACCCACTTATCGCTGCAAGAACTGTTACAAACCATCGGCTTTGAAATTGACCTAATTATACCGAGATTTTTACCATTTTCGACCAAAGGCAGACCGGCATCGCCCTGGCTTTTAAAAGTTTACTTAAAATTGCCTTTTTTGTGGCAATTTTTGGGAGGTCAAATGTTTGTTAAAGCATCGAAACAAAACCAGAGAGGTAGAGACTCATGACACGTATTTCCCTTCAGATGCAGGCAGAGCGATACATCTGCGTTTATCCGCGTTTATCCGCCTGCATCTGCGGTTAAAAAATCCCTACAAAATCGAACTTAAAACCACCTCATTAGCAGCAATCCAATCATAAATATCCTGCAAAGCCGCTTCCGGCCCAATAACAGGCTGCCACCCTGTTTTCTCCATCACCCTAGAAGAATCAGTAATAAAAATCGGAATATCCCCCGCGCGTTCCTCCAAAACAGGAGGAATCGGAATCGATTTCCCCGTAATCTTTTGGCACAAATCAGTTGTCTCAACCAAAGAAAGACTGTTGCTCAAACCGCCGCCAACATTAAAAACTTCACCATCTAATTTGGAAAAATTTTCTAACTGATAATTAACTAACCTCAACAAATCTTCAACGTGCAGTAAATCCCTAACCTGCTTGCCGCTGCCACCAAAACCGATATAACTCAGCGACTTTTGAAAATAGTGAGCCGCCACCCACAAACCGCAAACTCCCTGATCGACTTTACCCATTTGCCAAGCCCCGGTAATCAACCCGCAGCGGTTAATAATTGCGGGTACATTGTATGCTTCCCTGTACTCCTCAATCAGCAATTCCGAAGCTAATTTAGTTGCTCCGTAAAGCGAACGGTGTCCTTTTAAAGGGAAGTCTTCTGATATGCCCAACTCGGATATACCGGGTAAAGTTTGCTCGGGGGCGATCGCAAATCTATTCGGCAACTCTAACAGCTTAACAGATTTGACACTGGCGATCGGATACACCCGGCTCGTAGACAAAAACAGCAAACTCGCACCCGTTTGTCTCGCCAACTCCAAAACATTTACAGTGCCCAGTAAATTCGTTTGCAAAACGTACTGTGGCGAACTAAAACCAGCCAGCACAGAAGGCTCCGCAGCACAATCTATAATGCAGTCAGCATTCAGTGCAACTGGATCTAAATCTGCCGCTGTGCGAATATCCCCGTAAACAAACTGAATCCCGCAACTTTTAAGCCGAGGTAGATTCAATTCAGAACCCCGGCGGCGCAGGTTATCTAAACAAATTATTTGCCATTCTGGGTGCAGTTTCTTCAGGCCAATTGCCAAACAACTGCCGATGAAACCAGCCCCGCCCACAATTAAAATTCTATCAGGCATTCACTTTTAATTTTGCTATCTTTCTAGTCCGGTGGTAGTCGCCGCGAGAGAGATGTTTTTCGAGCCAGACATACAAGACAATAAACAAATACCGACTCCCCATCTCTTTTATTTTCAGCTTAGAAATGCCGGCAGTCCGATTGTACCATCTCAAAGGAATCACCGTATAGGAAAAACCCCGGACAATTGCTTTTAAAGGCAGTTCCACTGTCAAATTAAAATGATGGCTCAAAATGGGTTGCACGCCTTCAATCACTTCTCTGCGGTAAATTTTAAAAGCATTGGTGACATCGCTGTACCGCAAGCCGAAAATACTTTTGACAAACCAGTTTGCTAAGCGGTTAATTGCTAACTTGTGAATTGGATAATCAACTATAAAGCCGCCTTTAATAAAGCGGGAACCGAAAACGCAATCATATCCTTCTTGCAACTTGCGGTATCCTGCTACCAAATCGATCGGATCGTCGGAAGCATCCGCCATCACAATTGCCACAGCATCTCCGTCAAATTCCGCCAATCCCCGCCGCACCGCAAATCCGAAACCGTTGGGAGGTTGATTGTTGATGTATCTAACTGTGGCAAAAGTCTCTGACAACTCCTGGCAAATATCAATAGTTCGATCGACACTGTTGTCATTCACAATCAAAATTTCGTGCGGAATGCCTTCTAAATCAAGCGTCTGGGCGATCGCCCGCACAGTACCGTACAAACAGCCCTCCTCATTGTGGGCTGGTATAATCACAGAAATTTTCACTCCTCATCCTCCGCGCAACTGGACAAACTGGTTGTCAACAGGATTATACACCCAAGCTTTAATTTCGGTTTGGGCGATCGGCAAATTATTATCCGACAAATCAACCGCCCACCTTGCATTGTTGTACAACTCAGATGTTAAACTCTTAGCGATGTCGGGACTGTCCAAATTTACATAAGCGTTAGCAAAAAAAGATTGTCGATCGCCGACAGATAGCAGTACAATATTTGGTTGTTTCAAATTTCCTGGCAAAACCGCCCAACCGGAAGCCTTGACAGCAGCATTTTTCTTGACAGTCACTGATTTCTCGCTGGTTTGAGGTTTCTCTAAATAGCCGTAAACTTTCTCGGTATTAGAAATAAACTCTACATTTTTCGCGAACTTTCTCCAACCTATTTTGTCGATAATTGCCGCGCCTTCTCTCACCAGCCAAGTTTTTTTGCTCAGCACCCTCAAACAGCTTTCCTGCGAATTATCAAAAAAATCCGACGGTTCCAGATAGTTAATTAACTGCAAACAATCTTGAGCGCCTTGTTTGTAAAGAAGTGCCGATCGAGATTGGGCGATCGCCTGCTGAGAGTTAACAATAATTGTAGCAATTAACAGCCCTGCCAACATCCGATAAAAAAAATTGTAGTTGTGGTTTAACGTTGCTTTTGTTTCTTGATATTTACCTCGGACAAACAATTGCCCTAGCTGAACCACAGCAATTAACAGCAAAATCGAATTCGTCGTATATCTCGACGATTCGAGCGCCTGAATCGCCCCAAATTCCGCCCTGCCAGCAGTAATAAACAGAGCCGATAAAACAGAAAAAAAACCTATTGACAGCCAAGGTAAAGCATCGTGATTTTTACTAATATCATTCCTATTTGTCATTGCGAGGTACGAAGCAATCGCTGGGGCTGGAGATTCCTTCGCATGGCTCGCAATGACGAAGAAATAGAATCCCAAAAATAAGAAAATTGCAAATATTAGCAAGCCAACCAGTGCAGAAATACCCGGAAAACGTACAAGTGGTGAACCCAACAAACTCAAAAAATAATCAATCACCACAAGTGGCTTGCTCAACAATGAAATAATACTTGCTTTCCGACTGGGATGATAATCAATTGAGTAAACAGCACAAGTTGCCACAAACAGCAGCAGCCATACAATAATTCTTTTTCGTTTCTGCGCGGCATTTCCTTCTAAAGCCGCTACAGCCGGAATTGCTGCTAACCAAGAAAGCAAACCTTGGGCTAGGGAAAAACTAGCAATAAAGCAGAAGACAGCAGCAATAGAGATTCTAATATAGTGAAGTACAGATATAGGGTAGGGACACGGCACTGCCGTGTCCCTACTGTATTTCATCCGATTAAAAACCGCTATATTAGGCAATAATTTGTGATGTGAAACCAGCGCATAAACCGCAGCTACAAAACACAAATTTACAAAAAACCACGCTAATTGAAATCCCCAAAGCCAGTTTTCGTACTGAACTAGAGAGCAAAGCAAAATACAAGTTAAAATATTAGCTAAATGCCACAAATCATCCCCAACATTCTTAACTTGCATCGAGGATAACTTGTACATAGCGAGAAAAGTTATTGCAGCCAAACCTATGCTGAGACACAACTGATAATTAATATTCCATCGGGAAGCAAAAGCCAGCACCGCAATAATTATTTTCGGGAACACTATGCGGTGATTGCTGTGCAAAGCCCAAAAATCGTTAAAAGTTACATTTCCCTGAGCTATTTTCTCAAAAAGGCTAGCTAACCTCCACTCGTCATCAACGGGAACGTTAACGCTAAAATTCGCTACAAATCCGATTAATAAGAGGACAGGAATTAGATATAGAGTAAATAAAATAAATTTTTTCATTAATGTGCGATTGCAGCCACAATTTTATACCAAGCTGCGCTCCAATTTTCTTTTAAGTAGGTCGCTCTAATTCTACTCGTTACCAGGCAGAGCCTGGTAACCCCGGGAGGATCTGCCTCCCATTTTCATGAAAGCTTGCGAGGCAGATCCTCTGGACATGGGTTCCCTGGAAGAGCCAGGGAACCCGTTACAATTAGTCCCCCTCTCCAGGGACTTTGGTTGTGTAGTAGCGAATTCTGTTCGCCTCGAATCAACCTACTTAACAGTCTTGAACGTATCCAGTTTCCCAGTAAATCGGTTGATAAACATCTGCAAAACAGTCCGCTTGCCGATATTAATATTAGAACTCACGGACATTCCAGACTGCAAACCAACCTCCACTTCATTTGCCTTGCCCTTGTTCAAAACAAACTTCTGATTTTTGAGCTTAATTTTGGTTTTGAAAGCGTAGTATTTCCGCAGTTCAGTAGGAGGCTCAGCATCGCTGCTAATCTCTTTCACTTCACCCTCAGCAGTACCAAACTCCATAGCCGGGAAAGCTTCCACATTCACTTCCACAGGCACGCATTGGTATTTCGTCAAACCCAGTTTCTCTCTGTTAACTTCCTTCTCGGGACAAACGCAACTTTTACCTTTTTCGCAGTCAATCTTTTCTCCATCTAATTGTTTGCCGTGATACGGCTCCAATTTTTCCCGCTTCTGTCTCAAAGCATCCAATACCAGAGCCACATTGCTGTTTTCCAGGTAAACAACTGCTTCCAGACCGTTTTCGTCATCCAAAACCTTGAGCAGCTTTTCAGTTTGCTGCGCTTCGTAATAAGCTTCTTCGCATCGTTGTGGGCGCGGTTCGCCCGGTTTCAGCACCGAATTAATAATGGATTGGCATATCGGATCTTTCGCCATATCCAACTTAGCATTCTCCTTCTTAGAAGGTTTCAAATCGAAGATAACGCCCGATACCGGAGCCTTCATAACTTGAGTGTCGCGGGTTTGCTGCGCTTTTTCAAGTTGAGCATTGATTTCTGATAGCTTTTTCAGGTTTTCTACCTTGAAGCGACTTAGCTGAGAATCGCTGCTGGCAATTTGTTTCTGGTTTTCAGCAATTTTGGTGTAGAGTTCTTTTGCCCAGGAATCCTTGGTGTTTTTCAACTGTTCTTCGGCGCGGCTGATGGACTCCTGAAGGCGCGCTTGCTCTCCTTGCTGGCGCTGTATTTCAGCACTAATTTTTTGGATGTCACCTTGACGCGCGTTAATTTCACCTCGACGCGTATTTATCTCACCTCGGCGCGTGTTAATTTCGCCTTTGCGGGCGTTGATTTCACCTTCGCGCTGCTTGATTTGATCTTGCTGTTTGAGAACGTCGCTTTGGCCTCTGAAAACATCTTGTTCCTGTTTTTCTTTTTGCAGTTCAGCGATCGCTCCTTGCTCTACCAGAGGGCCGAGTCTACCTAGAATGTTTTGATTCGACTTCAATACTTGTTGGGATTTCGCTAACTGTTCGTCCGCCAAATCTCTCTGAGCCAGGGCAGATTTTACTTGCTCTTGCGAAGAACTTAACTGCTGCTGGGCATAATTTAATTGGTTCTGGGCAAAACCCAGTTGTTGCTGTGCTACAGTCATTTGATCGCCTGCGGCTTTCTCAGCATCCTGAGCTTGCTTCAGTTGTTTGTCCAACTCCTGAACTTGGCCTTGGGCTGCGGCGACGCGAGACAAAAATTCCGATCGATAATTAACATAAAGCCCTTGCTGAGCAGCATCAAAATTTCCGCTCGCTCCCCGATTGAGGTACAGCTCGTCAATCAAAGCTTGCAGCACTTGATTTTGTGCCGTGAGGCTCTGTCTGTCTTTGATAGTTGATTCTAGGCTTGAAGGAATAGGGCCTTGAATTTTGCCGTTAACCACATCTTCGTAAAATTTGTTTTCCTTTTCCAGAGCCTCTTTACTTTTCTTAACAGAAGTTAAATCAGCACTGGATGCAAGGGGGTTAAAAGTGAGCAAAGGCTGGTTTTTTTCTACCCGATCGCCATTTTCAACGTGAACTCTCACCACAGCTCCTGTAGCAGGTGCTTGGATGTCTCTAGCACCATCTTTGAGTTCTAATTGGCCGATAGCGGGGACAGCTTGCTCTACGCTAGCAAAATAAGCCCAAACTACAGCCGAAGTGGTCATCAGCATGATCATCCACAAAAACAAGTGCGACCAAATCGCTGGTTTTTCGAGAATGACTGGTTGCTCAGAAAGTATTAACGATTTCATAGCCATTTGTTAGTTCTCAGTTGTTAATTGTTAGCGATCGGTTGTGAGTTGTTAGAGATCAGGTATTCGATGACTCTTGTTGTTGGAAGAGGCAGTAGTAACGCCCTTTAAGAGCCATTAATTCTTTATGAGTTCCCCGCTCGACTACAGAACCTTGATCCATCATAATAATTACATCAGCGTTTTGGATGGTAGTCAGGCGGTGAGTAATGAAAAACACCGTGCGGCCGGCGAAAGCTTCTGCTAAGTTATTGCAAACTTGGCGTTCGGAATGGTAGTCGAGGGCGCTTGTAGCTTCGTCGAGAATCAGCAGTTTCGGGTTTTGCAAAATCGTGCGGGCGATCGCCAAACGCTGCCTTTGACCCCCAGAAAGCGACGAACCCCGCTCTCCGACGATCGTATTGTACCCAGCAGGCAAGCCCATAATAAAATCGTGAGCCACCGCTAGTTTCGCAGCTCGCACAATCTCATCCGTACTCGCATCGGGATTGCTCAGAGCAATATTTTCCTGTACCGAGCAGTTAAACAGCAAAGTATCTTGCAGCACCACCCCAAGTTGGCTGCGCAGCGAGTACAGTTCCACCTTGGCAATGTCGTACCCGTCAATAAAAATCCGGCCCGACAGCGGCGGATAAAGACGCTGTAACAGCTTCATCGCCGTACTTTTCCCGGAACCGCTTCCTCCCACAATTCCCACAAAACTGCCAGCGGGAAATTCCAAATTCACATTCGCCAGTTGCAGCGGCCCGCTTTCGAGGAATCGGAAGGAAACCTCCTCATAGGTAACCTGCCCTTGAATTGCTGGCAGCGGGATATTGCTGCGGTCTTCATCGCTGGTTTCCGTCGGCGTATCGACCACATCCTTAAGCATATCGATCGACATCGATACTTCTTGGAAACTCTGCCAAACGCTCACAAAACGCAGCAGCGAACCAGTCACGTTCCCGGAAATAATTCGGAAAGCAATCAACTGACCCAAAGTAATCTCATTTCCCAGTACCAAATAAGCTCCCACCCACAACTGAGCTAAGTTACCCACCTGGTTTAAAAAGCTGCTAATCGTACCCGCCGCAGTCCCAGTGATAATTGTTTTAAAACTGGCTGTAATGTATTTTGCGTAGCGGCTAGACCATTCCCAGCGGGATTTCAATTCAATATTTTGAGCCTTAACAGTTTGAATCCCGCTGACTACTTCCACCAGATAAGATTGAGAGTCAGCAAAACGCATATTTCTCTGTTTGATCAGGCGCAGCACCAGCGGATTGATAAGAACAATCATCAGCCCCAGTATCGGTACCACTGCCAAAGATACAAACGTTAGCTGCACGCTGTAGGAGAGCATCACGGCGACGTAAACCACCGAAAATACCGCATCGAGAACCACTGTCAGAGCTGTACTCGTCATGAATTCCCGAATCTGGCCCATCATGCTGAATTTGTAAACCAGATCTCCCACGCGCCGGTTGTCAAAGTAATTTTGGGGCAGCCGGAGCAAGTGGTCGATTACCTCCGCACTCAATTTGACATCGATGCGGTTTGAGGTATCTATAAACAAAAAGGTACGCAAACCGTTGAGCAGTCCTTCAAACAGGGCAACACCTAACAGAAATGCGCCCAAAATATCCAAGGTATCTATGCTGCGCTGACCTAAGACTTTATCAATAATTACTTGGCTGATTAATGGGTTGGCAAGACCAAATAACTGTACAAAAAACGAAGCGAGCAACACCTCAAAAAACACTGTCTTGTGTTCCATGAGAGCAGGCACAAACCACCAGAAGCTGAACTGCTCTTTTTGTTCGACTTGCGGAGCTTGCAGCAGCAAGACTTCTCCTGATTCTCCCCAGATTTCTTTAAACTGAGGTATCCGCTTCCGCATCAGCCCCTGTTCGGGCGTGGCGAGCACCAATTCTTGCTCGGTGATGCTGTAAATAATGGCAAAGCTATCTTGCCATTTAATCATTACCGGGGCTTTGATGCGATTGATGGCTTCTGCTGGCACTTGCGCCAATTGAGGCGTGAGGCCGATGCTTTGGGCGATCGCCCCGCAGGCTTGCATACTGATAGAACCAGCAGTTTTTAACTGATTTTCTAGAACTTTGCGGATGATATCTCGACGAAATTTGAGGCCGAAATACTTGCTCAACATCTGGAAGCAAGCTAGCGGGCTGTCAATCTGCCCTTTGGCGCGGAAAACTGGGTATCTCGCGGCATCCTTGGGTTGGTCGGTTTTGGGTTCTGGGGGACGGTCTGGGCCGGGTAGAACCTCGATGAATTTTCCGCCGGGCGGCTTCTGCCCCAAGCCTGCTGTCTCTGTCGTGCCATTTAATGGGTCTGTTTCGGGTTGGGGTTCTGGAGGTTCCCGGAAGCCGACTAAGCGGGCGCCGAGGCGGCCTTCTATTTTTAAGGATTTGGCTGCGTTTTCCACAGAGAAGCGGCTGCCGGTGGGAAAGTCGCCCAAGACGCCGCTGCTGACGAGCCAAATTCGATCGGCATCTAGCTCTTTGGCGATGTCTTGAGTTTTTTTGTTGCCGTTTGGCACGTTGACAACTGTCGCATCTTGCCAAGCTTGCAGGGTGAGTTCCTTGAGATTGGAAGTGCCGTCGGCTTGGCGCTGCAACTCCAGGCTCAACAGTTCAAATACTTCGCTCAAGGAACAGTGTTCGCGAAAAGCTTCTCCAAATGTCGGCTGTTTTTCCAGTACGCTCAGGAAATCTTCGGCAGGTAGGACGATCGCAATCACATCTGTAGAAGCGATGGCGGTTTCGCAGGGAACTCCCCTGAGCAAGCCAGCCCAGCCGAGAATTTCCTGCGACTGCACCAACCGCAAACTTACGTGACGCTGCGAGCGCTGGTCAAAGCCCAGCAGCCGGGCCTGGCCTTGATAGATAATTGCCACCTGAGTCGGCATTTTTTCCCGTTCAAACAGCGGTTGCCCCGTCCGGTAGCCGAGGAGTTGGCATTTAGCCACTAAGGCTGACAGAGCCGTCTCAGAGAGTCGGTCAAAGGGAGGTGTTTTAGCTAGGAAATCCTGAATCTGGGAGAGGGAAACAGCGGAAGAAGTCATCCGATTTTAGATTTTAGATTTTAGATTTTAGATTTGAATCCACAGATGAATCCGGAGGCTTTTTGTCAAGATGCTACGCTTTTTAAAGTCTCCACGGGTAAATCCGGGGGCCCCAGAGCAAAATTGCTTTCGGTCATGATATTGAAGACACGGAAGAGAGGGGCTGTAGCGGGCCTATTTGCGATATCTGTTCGGCGAGCCAGCTTTCAAAGAGTTCATTAATCAAGTGCAGCCGCATCGATTCATCGAGCTGGGCCGGCATGAACTTTTCTAGTCGAATAATTACCATCCATTCTGCCAGAGGACGCGGCGTCCAGAGTTGATTTGGCTGGCTGACGGACAAAAGTTTGCTGATTGCCGGGTGGGGCTGGCTGAGGGGTACAGGGCCCAACAAGCCGCCGGATTTGGACTCGGGCCCTTCGGAAAAGTCGCGGGCCACTTCGGCAAAGGTTTGTTCCCCTTCGAGGATGCGAAAGTAAAGTTCGTTTGCCAGTGCTGGATTTTTGGTGCGCACCAGGGAATAGACTACGTGGTCTAGGCTGGCTTTGCGGGTTAAAAAATAATTATCTACTTTAGGTCTCCAAGTGGCTTGCTTAAATTTTTCGATCAGCAAGGGCCTAACGGCCATCTCTTGAAGTTCTTCTTCCGTCATGTTTTGGCTGCGCAGCCAAGCTTCTTTGGCTTCGGGGGCGGTCAATTGGTGTTGTGCCAGAAAGTTCTCGACGGCGGATTGGCGTTCTTCGTCGCTGCAACTAAAGGATGCGATCGCTTGGTCTACTATTACACCCCGCAAGAATTGCGGCATTAACTGGTACCGCTTCAGGAGCGATGGCATATCCTGAGCTTGCAGTAATTTATCGCCTATTTGAAAAAGTCCTGTCATTTTTTTATCTCCAACTGACTTGCGCTTCCCCTTTTAATTTAGCTGTGGCAGGAAAAGAGCGACAACCACTAACCCCTCGATTCCCCGATGATAGCAGACCGTCAGCGGGCTAGCGCTATTGCTGTCTATTTCTTGACGCTCTGCCTAGCGAGGGGTTCCCCGCGTGTCTCACAATGGTAGTGGAATAAGGCGAGAGTGGGATCGGGCGAGAGTGGAAAAATCTTTCTTCTGCCATCTTCCTTCTTATCTCAACATCCATCCGTTAAATCCGTTAAAACCCGTATACTGCTTCGTCGCCGAACTTCCTTCTTCCCTCACTCTCGGAATAGTCTTTCAAACAGTGTTCCGAGTTGGGTCGAGCAAGCGCGACTGTCGAGATATTTGGGGTTTGCCGCCATTTTTTGCTGGATTCGATCGCGGTAGTGCCGGCGCAGTTCTGGGTTGTTTCCCAATGCTGTACTCAGCTCTAAATAAGAGTTCTCGCTGTTTGCTACCAGTTCCGGAAGTAGCAGTTCTTCGAGCACTGCGGCTGATTGTCGCGATCGAGTTGTTTGCCCTTTTCTTACCACTACAGGCAACCCTGCCAACAGCGGTTCTGCTAAGGAGCAGGCACTGCTGTATGGATAGGAGTCTAAATATATATCAGCTAATTCCAGACATTTTATGCAATCTGCGCGAGATGGCAGCGCTTTAATCACAACTAAGCGCTTTTTGTCAATCCCAAATTCCGCAAAGAGCGATCGAATTTGTTTGTAAAAAAGTAGCGTCGGATAGTTTTCATTGCGGGAACGAAAGGGATACAAAACTAAAAGAGAATTCGGTACGGCAGCAATAATTTTTGCCCAAGTTTTTCTCAATTCTGGGATAATTGTAAAAGCTTGAGCGCCGGACATGAACACTACAGATTCGTCGGTGGCTCCCCAACTCCTGCGAGTCGGTTCAACGGTCGCAGGTGCTGATGCTACAGTATAGCTTAAACAAACTCCCGAGCCTTTTAAAGTAATTAATTTTTCGCGATACTCTGCAGCAGCACCTGCGGGCAGTGTCAAATCTCCGGCAATGAAATAATCAATATTTTGGGCGCCGGTAGTGGCGGGGGTTGATGCACCGGTAGCTATTTGCACTCGCGCTAGCCGGTGCAGGCACAGCAGGGCGCTTGGTTGGGCAGTGTCGGTAGTATTGGTGCAGATTAGCAGAATATCTAAATCGTGCGATCGAATTTCTCGGACTTGATTTGGCAAATCTTCTGACAGTTGCACCAGTTTGTCGGCGCAATTTTCACAATATTTCCCCAGTTGCTCGTCTTGTACCTGGGAATGGTACACGATAATTTCAAATTTGCTTCTGTCTAAATATTCAAAACTCGCAATTGCAGCACGATTCTCGGATTTATCATTAATTTTATCTAGTAAAAAACCTACTCTAATTTTAGTTGTTTCAAATTTTATATTAGCAGGATTCCAGTCTATTTGACAGCCGATATTTTTCAAATGATATTCCAAAATATCAGCTCGCTGGGTCAATATATCGAACAAATTTGCCTCGCTCAAGTACAAAGCTTTGAAGCTAACATTTTGCGTCATAAATGCCGCTAAATAACGCCAAACTTCCGCATCGGGAAAACTGGCGATATTAGCAGCGACGTACTTGATTAGCTGCTGGAAATATTCAGAGTACCTTTCAACTTCCCACTTTTCTTGCAAATAACTGGGAGACTGAAATAAAAATGTCAGAAAATCGTCAAAAAACCACTGAGGAATCGCTGCATTTTTATACTCTAGCGGCAACTGATAAGCGTCGCAGTACAGCATCGCTGCAAGGGGATATTGAATCTTCTCGGCAATTTCCCCTCCTTCAGCAAGTTTCGAGGATAACTGCTGGACAAAGCTTTGTTCTGACTCAGTTAAAGTTTCATTTTTGAGACCGCTATCTAGTAGCAACTTATGAGCTTGCCCCGCTTCTTGCGAGTAAGCACTTTCCAATTTTTCCGCTGGCAAATTCAGCCAATTTCTAGCTATCTGTTGGCGGTATTGCCGCAGTTGCACGAGAATAGACTGGTTTGATGGCGATTTTTTGTACTGCTCAACCAGTGCTGACAAGTCAGATATACGAGGCTGGGTTCTTAATGCCAATTTGTGGCGAATTGTCTGTTTGATGTGTTTATTCAGGAAACTGTAATCAGGACTATTTAGTAGTTTATTGTAAAATCTGACTACATCCTTATGATTTTCCCCAGCAGCAAAGTTTTTCCAAGTTTGTTGTTCGGGATGAATCCGCAGTGACGACAGTTTTTCGTCTACAAATCCGATGTGATAATTCCCCATAATCCGCCACCACATATCTAAGTCTACATACTGAGATAATCCCGAATCAAATAATCCTATTTCGGTAAAGACTCTGGCGGCAATTAAGACGGTACTCGGTTCGCCAATTTTGTTGATGGGGTTGCTCAAGCAGTTAGTATCTGCCAGTAATTCTTTTCCTGGCTGAATAGATTTTAAATTCGACCAACTTTTGTGCAAATCTTTAATTGATTGGGAAGCTCTCCGCAAAATCTGGTTAGATTCATCTTCAGCTATGGTGATGCCGCGTGGGGAGAAAACCATACCTATTTCTGGGTTCAGTTGGGCGACTGCGACCATTTTTTCAATACATTCTGGTGCTAGCAAGTCGTCTTGAAAGAGAAATTTAATGTATTGACCTTTTGCTTGGGATATGCAAAAGTTCCAGTTTTGTGATAAGCCGTAGTTGCGGTGCAGTACGATGCGGAAATCGACTGAGGTTTGTAATTGGAATGATTGGGCGATCGCAATTGTTTCGTCTGTGGAGCCGTCGTCGGATATAATCAGTTCTATGTTAGGGTAGGTTTGGGCCAAAGCACTTTTGATTGCTTCCCCAATAAATGCTTCTCCGTTGTATGTCGGAATGCAAATGCTAACCTTCGGCTGCTCGTTTGGCAGTTCTCCTTTTGATTGACTTTGTTGCTGAGATGGCGACAAGTTAGCCCTAATTTTTGTCGAGTTCGCTTTCGCTGTTCCTGACAGAGGTATGCTTTGAAAATTATCGGTAATCTCGGCAATATATTCGAGACGTTTTCTAATTTTATTACCTGTAACTTGCGGGTTGAGTAAAGTCTTAATTTCCTCAGCAGCTATCGCTCCAATTTGTTTAGCTTCCCGGTAATTGTTGAAGACGTACCGCATTAAATCAGCAGCGTGTTCTACATCCGCTTCAGCCCAAACATTGCCTTTTTTGTAAGGCCCGCAATCTTTCTCAATTGGGATTAACTTATACTTGACTAAATAGCTGTTGCCGACATTCATAAATTCTGTATTTGATGAATAGCCGGTGGCAATTACGGGTTTGCCGTAAAACATGGCTTCAGCCATTGTTAAGCCAAATCCTTCGCAGCGGTGCAGGGATAGATAACAGTCGCAATTGTACAGCAAACCGTTTATTTCATCTTTGGACAAATACCCGTCTAGATGTTTGATATTTGAAGAATTTTCTAGGGCAGAGTTTAACAATTTTTGCTGCTCAAGATTTTTGTCAGAGTTGGAAGATTTGAGAATTAACAATAAGCGGTCATCTTCGCCAAAAGCTTGTTTAAATGCTTGAATAGCAGCTAAAGGATTTTTGCGCTCGATGCGGCTGGAAAAGTCGAACACAAACAAGAAAATAAATTTATCTTTAGGTAAATTCAGTGCTTCTCTGCTAAGGGAAGGTGCGGGGAGAGCAATACTGGGCATGATTTTGATAACGGGAATTGGCGAGATTGCGGAAATTGCCTCGGCGCAATAGTTGCTATAAGTCCATATTTCGTGAAAGTGATTAAAGGCTGGCTGCCATTCAGGGGGAAATGCGGGAAGTTCCCAGGCCCAAAAGCCGATATTGTATTTGTTTTCAAAATAGCTGGAATCTGTATGTTTGATAAATGTTGCAACTTCATCTGCGTTGACTTGAATTAAGTTTACGTGATGGGGATTGTCTTGGCTAAAGTTTTGATAGGTGGTGTCTTGTTTGCGGTGGGGACTGCGGGTAAAATTGTTAATATTGAAAGGAATGTTGGCGGCTTCTGTGGCTCTGATGTTGGCTCGGACACCTTCTCCTATGCCAAATTCGCCGCTGATGTAGCCGGCGATGTTAATTCCTAGATTGTGGTTCATAGTTTATAATGTATTTAGCAAATTGTTGTGTAGATTTTAGAAGAAAAAGCAGAATTAATGGAGTTCATAAATTGCCCTAAAGGAGGGTAAAAGTTGAGAATAACTTATAATTTTGCTCAATATTTGCTAAGATATAACAATCCTTGCAGGATGGGCGAACAAGATTAAATGAACTGCAAAGGGCGCCGAGAACGCAGAGGAAGAGAAGAGAGGGAAGAGAAAGAGTTGGCAACAGAAAATTTGGTGCTTGACAAATGTGCCGATCGCTATTGTATACTGGCATCGCAATGCTAACCTTCGGCTGGTCGTCTGTTGGCATGGGTTGCTCGGTTTTATTTTACGATAAACTAATCAGGAATTTTAGAGAAAGTGATCGATCGCGCCAACCACGACCTGTTGAAGCTGCTACCGCCGGATGCTAAAGTCATTGTTGAAATTGGCTGCGGTACGGGCTCGACAGGCGAACAGTACAAGCTGATCAATCCCCATTGTCAGTATATTGGCATTGAATGCGATCGAGAAAAAGCTAAAATTGCGGTCGATCGGCTAAACTGGGTGACGGTAGCCAATATTGAAGAAATTTCCATCGAAAGTCTCGACATCGCTCCAGGAACCGTCGATTGTTTGCTTTTTGGCGACTTGCTACCCTACCTCAAAAATCCCTGGGATATCCTCAAGCAGTACAGTGCTTTGCTGAATCCAGAGGGGCAAATTCTCGCTAGAATCCCCAATGTTCAATACTGGCGGCGAATTGTCAATCTGCTGCGGGGACATTGGGAAAATGCCGACAGCAAGATGCAGCACTGGTTTACTCTAGAAAGTATTAAATCACTATTTGCTCAAGCAGGATTGCAGGTTTATGAATTTCAAGGAAAGGGACACAAAACCGAAAATTTTGTCCGCTTTCAGGAATTGCTGCATCCAATGGTAAAGGCTTTAGAGCTCACATCGAGCAGTTTTGCTACTGAAACCGGTGCTGAATATTATATCGTGCGATCGACAAAATCGACCGTACCTGCGCGCAGACTGCTGATTCAGACTATCATTATGGCTCCTACAGGGTGCGATCGCGTGCGAGTTTTGGAACCGGACAAATTTAGCGCCACAATTCCCGGCGTCCGCACCGTATCCGGCGTGAAAGCAGCAGAATTAATTCCGCCACTGTCGGGAGAAGAAAAAGTCTTCATCTGGCAGCGGACAATCATGCAATATCCCGGCTATATTCCCCAACTCAAAGAACTGCTGCAACAAGACTATTTAATAGTAGCTGAAATTGACGATAATCCCGTCCGCCGCCGCGAATACGCCGACAATAATTACCTCAGCTATCGTGGCTGTCACTGCGTTCAAACTTCTACAGAACCCCTAGCAAAAATTTTGCGGCACTACAATCCCAATGTGGCCGTATTTCCCAATCAATTAGCTTATCTACCTGCGCCGCGAATTTATCCGGCAGAAGATACAGTCACAATTTTTTTTGGTGCGCTCAACCGCGAAAAAGATTGGCAGCCGGTTATGCCAGCGCTAAATCGAGTTTTAGTCGCACACAAACACCAGATTCGAGTTAAAGTAATCCACGATCGCAGATTTTTTGAAGCCTTAAAAATACAACAAAAAGAATTTGAACCATTTTGCAGTTACGAACGGTATCAAGAAATTATGTACAGTTGCGATATCGCTTTGTTGCCGCTCGTTTCCAACCCGGTTAACGAAATGAAATCCGACTTAAAATTTATTGAATGTGCAGCGCGGGGAGTAGCGGTGCTGGCAAGTCCCACCGTGTACGAACATTCGATTGTCGAAGGTGAAACTGGATTGATTTATAAATATGAAAAAGAGTTTGAAACCAAACTAAACTCGCTGATTTCTGACACTTCTATGCGTCGTAAAATAGCCGCGAATGCTTACGAATGGGTGCGCGACAACCGCTTGCTTTGCGGGCACTACCGGCAGCGGCGAGATTGGTACTTGCAAATGCGGGACGAGTTGCCGCGTTTAAATGCTGAGTTGCGCGATCGCCTGCCGGAGTTATTTGGTGGCTAAATGCGGTAAGATTTATAGGGTTATTGTGCGATCGTTCTGTTTAATTGTTTAATTGTTTAATTTTTAATTGTTACTCCACACCAATGCGAATTCTATTCACTATTGCTCACTTTTACAATCCCAGCGGCGACGGGAAACACGCTTCCCAGCGAAATGATCCGCAACCGCGACTAAATGCTTTAACCGCTTCCGTGACATCGCTGCAAGCTTTGTACGGCAAATCTCAGTCGATGATTGACATTCGCGAATGTGCAACTATTCCAGCCAATCAATCTCAACAGCACGAAATAGACATTGTTATTTGCACTACTCAAGGCTATCATCTGTTGCCTCAACTGCCAGTGCAACCCAGATGTTTTATGCACCACCCTACAAAATGCGAACCGCTGCTGTTGGGGTTTGAATGTCAAGCAGTTTTGCGAGCGTGTCTCGACAAATACGATTATTTTTGTTATTTAGAAGATGATTTAGTTCTGCACGATCCGTGGTTTTTTAGTAAATTAAATTGGTTTACACATCACGGGGGAAATGGGAATTTGCTGCAACCTAATCGCTATGAAATATCGCCTCAAGGGGCGGTTTTTAAAGCATATGTTGATGGTGATTTAGCGGAAACAGCTACTGCTAAGTTTCAAAATGTGGAGGAGCAGCGGCAGTTAATGGGAAAAATTATGGAACAAGCAATCGCTTTTGAGCGGGCTTTGAATCCTCATTCCGGCTGCTATTTTTTGAATGCGGAACAGATGGCATACTGGGCTAAGCAGTCTCATTTTTTGGACAGGGATACTAGCTTTATCGGCCCGCTGGAAAGTGCGGCGACTTTAGGAATTATGCGGACTTTTAGAGTTTATAAGTCCACTCCTGCTTATGCTAATTTTTTGGAAATTCAACATTTTGGAGCGAGTTTTCTGAAGTTAATTGGTAATAAGGTAAGGGTGCCGGAAGCAGGATGAGTTAAGATATTCAGGTAAGCTGCAATACTTGAGAGGTAGCATGAACCAGGCATGGGATTGAATACAGAGCAAGTGGCAGAAGCGCTGGTTTTATCCGTAGAGGAAGTTAGTCAGCATTCACAAGCTTGATGTCGCTTTTGATTAAGAGACTATTGACTTGTAGGGTACATCTCACATCTTGCACCATTCTCATGAACAGGCAAGATATTCTCATGAACAGACAAGATGCCTGTGAAGCGAAGAATGAGTTTTCTTGTGGGGTGGGCAGCAGATCCCACCCGTAAGTCCTACTATTTTACAGAAGTCAAAACATCGCCGATTTTAACTGTGCCGCTGTTGATAATTTTGGCTAAAACTCCAGTTTGTGCGTGACCGAATTCCTTTTGCAGTAAACTGAGTAGGGAAATATCCCGATCGCCCGTTTCTGGATTCACTTCTATATTGACACAGCGACCGATTCGTGCTTTAACTTCTATGCGCGCCGTGCCTAATTGAAACTGTTTTCCGATCAACTCAAATTCTGACCAAGCTGCCATACCTTCTAGCACAATGTTCGGGCGAAATCGGCCCACGTCAATGTTTTGAAGAGCAATTTCTGTTAATTGGTCTAATGTGGCTTGACTGAGTAAAGAAATGTGTACGGGTTCTCGATCGGGATAACGAGTTTCGCCGCTGCTGTCGCCGACTAATTGCAAAGGTGCAAACTGCGGGTGTCTCGCTTCTTTTGTGGGTTCAATTGCGGCCAAATATTCTGTGAAAAAACTGCCGATGCGATCGCGCCCCGCTGCTGTGTTTGTTTCTGCGGATAACACTGCAACTCCTTCACGCTGGACTGTTAAAACGGCCGTTTCCGGTTGATAATGACATTCTAAAGCTGCTAACAGAGGCCAATCATTTTGGACGGCAAAATGTTTTTTGCTCATCCAAGGGACATTTTGGGCGGGCATCTTTGCAGCTTCAATATTATCTGCAAACATGAGGGCAAAAGCTCGATCGCCCTTAATTCCGTGTCCGGCTGTTAAAGCAAACTCCGACATTTCTTGCGGTGTCAGCCCTTTAATTGGATAAGTGAATAACTGTTTTATGGTCGCTAATGTCATAAAATTTTCCGAAGTTACTACAATTTTAACTCTCACTCTTTTCCCCCCTTATTAAGAAGAGCTAGGGCGGTCGAAGCTAATTCAAAAACCTTAATAAAATTGCTATAAAAACCTGATTAAGCTAGCAATTCATAGCGGCGGATATCTGGAGGCCCAACGGCCAAACCGTCTAATTTCTGCACGGCGTCTTGAATGTGAGTTGAACCGAGATGTAGTTCGAGCAAATCTGCACTTTCCCACTCTTCAACAAACGTAAAATCTGTGGGATCGGCTTGATTTTGCAAGAGTTCGTATGTGATGCAGCCTTTTTCTTTGCGAGTTGGCTCCATAATGCTCAGCAGCAGAGATTTAAGTTCTGCTACTTTGTCGGGAAAGGCAGCGAGGCGGGCGACTACTCGCAAGGTTGTTTTGGACATATAGGAGAAAAAAGAAACAGATATGACAATCGAATTTACCGCTTGCTATGAGGCAAACTTAACAAAACACAATTTTACTTAAAATAACCTAAAGAGGTCGATCGGTCAATCGATTTTAGATTTTAGATTTGAGATTTTAGATTAAAGAATTGAAGCATTGACCCCACGGATAAATTCGGGGGTTGCTTTATCGGATACAGGCTTTTTATTTCTGGACGGATGAATCCGGGGGCTTGTATCCTGGATGCTTTCGGTCAACGGTACTAAAATCAGTCAAGCAGGCGCTCAAGTCTCAGAAACTCGGTTTCTTGCCAAATTTTTCGTTACTAACCGCAGAGCGTGGTATAAACCGGGTTTCTCGATCTATTTTGGCAAATACCGGAGGAACTCAATCTTTGGGATAAAATCGCTTGTTTTCTGTAGAATATTCCCAGGCGAGATCCTCCGGGTCTTTTTCGCGGCTCCACTGAGCAAACTCCGGCTTAACTTTCCACTTGCCGATCGTAGTTGCGTGAACTTTGAACCGGCGGGAGAGTTCCGTCTGGGTAAAAGAGATTTTGGGCTTTTCAGGAGTCTTGGTTTGAGCAATCGGGAATAAATTTGGTTTTTTCTCTTGTGCTTTTTCCCGATTTGTGGGAGGCTCTTGAACAGCTATTGCTGCATTAGGTGTTTCGCTTTGATTGACAGGTGGAGCTATTTGAAAATAATACAAAATGCCCCCTTGTTCCGTCACTTCAAACTCCGCTGCAAACTCAGAGGCCCGTTCGTCGAGATACTCTTGAACCTTTTCTCCGGGGAGTTTCGCATTCATCGCCAAATCCAAAGCCGTAACTCGCCCTTGATTTTCCTTGATCAACTTGTAGAAAACCGAGTCTAAATGAGCGAGTTTGTGTTTTTGCTGCTGCTGGTAGAGCTTGTAAGCCCAAGCAATGCCCGCTGTGGTGGCGATCGCCCAAAACATCCCTCCCGACTCGAAACTGGCAACCGCCGTCAAGGAAATAGGCAAAAGCAGGGTAAGATATCCCCAAATGCTGCCCTTCTTTAGGTTATTGCTGTTTTTGACCATAATTCCTAAACAGGTACGTAGTTTAGCTTAGTAGAGCGTGTCTGAATGCCGCGAAAGTTTTTCGACAGTCGATATATCGATCGGCCCGCTGACACACCCAAAAACGGATACTGTGCCGCGTACACTCGCCTTGTGGACAATCCCTAATTTTAGACCAAAGTTCCAGCTCCTTTGATTCAATGTCGCAAGTAAATCGAAAATCGAAAATCGAAAATCGAAAATCGAGTGACGCACTCTACGACAAAATCCCAGAATCTACTTTTTTTTGCAACCGAGGGTTCATGTACTTTTTTCGCAAACAGATTGCCATCCTGCTGATAGTTGTTGCTTGCTGTACGCTGACGATTAGTTGCAGCGATAGCCGAGCTGTCCAGTGTACTAAATTTACTGAAATTGTCAACAAAGGCAACGCTCTCATTGATGTTGATAAAGACAGCAACGATCCTGCAACGACCGACCACTTAGCTAAAAATTTGAACCTGATCGCGAAAGAACTTGAGAATCTGCGAATAACAAATCCAACCCTCAAAGAAATTCAGGAGCCATCGGTTAAATCCTTCCAGGAAATTAGTCAAGCACTCGGCGACATCAGCAAAAGTCTTCAGGCTGGAAATCTGGCTTCTACAAGTATAGAAGGTCGAGAGCAAATCCAAACAGCTCGAGCAGATATTATTAGAGCCGGACAGCAGGCGAATCAAGCAGCCGCAAATCAAGACGCTTTGACTAGCAAACTGATTAATTATTGTAAGAGCAGTTCCTAAAGACTAATAGTTTTGAGTTTCGAGATTGCCGCGCGAGCCGCGAACAAGGCTATGCCGTGCATGAGTTTTGGAAGGCGTCGCCTTCACCGGGCATCTACTAATTCCCAATTACCTATCCCCAATTACCCATCCCCAATTATCCATCCCCAATTTTAGTGATGAATTTCTAGATTCAAAATATAGCGACCGAGTTGCACTTTCTCCGACCACAACTCATATTCTAACCGCAGGTGTTCCGGTTCTGGCGTTCCTGTCAGCGTCAAGTTGCGAGTGAAGTTGCGGAGTCGCAACTGTTCGGGAGTCGCCAGCGATTCGCCCTGAAGCCAATAACGGCTCAGGCCGTACATTCCTCGTTCCCAGCAGTGGCGGTAACTGTATTTGCCGTTTCCTTGCATGGTCATAATGACTCGATAGGGTGAAACTTCTAGCCAGAGCAACCGGGGTTTTGTAGTTGGGGGTAAGATTGTAACTTGCTCGGCAGATGCGTCGGAGTCGTCGGAAAATTGGCGATCGATTATGGCTGGTTCGTGCAACAACAAGTGAAAGCGATCGCGGTCTTTTTGATAAAGCGTACCAGCGGTTTCAACGACTGACCACAAAGGTAAATCTGTGGATACGAGCGATAAACTTACAGGCTTGCGGTGATGCGTCAGCATAAACAAAAGTGTAGGGGTTGTTGTGGATCGGGCGGTTTGAGATTTGAGATTTGAGACTTTAGATTTTAGATTGGCTGGGTTCCAAATTCCGGAGCTTTTGCTTAAAAGAATGAAAAATCTACAACTCGGAATCGAAAATCTAAAATTGTTTAGTCAAATTTCAATCATCTGGTCGATAACTCAGAGCAGAACATGAAATCTGGGCAGATACACGGATAGTATTTGTCAGGATCGCCTATAGAGGCTAGAAACCCGGTTTCTACGAAATTTGGCATTTAGTAATGATAAATATACGAAGAAACCGGGTTTGTGAGGTCGCAAGTGCGATCGCGAACTATTTGTGAAATTAAGGTGAAATTAAGGTAAAATCCGTGCAGTTGCGCCCGCTTTCTCTTGTCGCTGACAACTGACAGCGCACTGTCCCGGCGAGTTTAATCAGCCTTGGAGTTAACCGGACGCATTGGGAAAAAACCCGCAGGCATACCAGAAGACGACTGACTTAGGACTGGGAAAAAGGTAGGATAGCTAACGCCATCCCATCCTAGTTTATCTCAATGCAAGCTGACATTATAACTACTTCGCTTCTTGACAAAAGCCAAACTTTAAGCATTCAAAAACCGGCCTCGGGCTTGTCGCTGGTCGGGAGGATTCGAGTTCCCGGCGATAAGTCGATTTCTCATCGAGCTTTGATGTTAGGTGCGATCGCCCGAGGTGAAACTACAATTGAGGGACTGCTGCTAGGAGAAGACCCCCGCAGCACGGCTAAATGTTTCTCGCTCTTGGGAGCCAAAGTTTCTGAACTCAACGCGGAACGGGTGACAGTCACGGGTGTCGGAATTGGCGAGTTAGAGGAGCCTGTGGAAGTCTTGGATGCGGGCAATTCCGGCACGACGATGCGGCTGATGTTGGGAATTTTAGCCTCTCATCCGGGGCGTTTTTATGCGGTAACGGGTGACAGTTCTCTGCGATCGCGCCCGATGTCGCGCGTCATTAAACCGCTGCAACAAATGGGAGCGCAAATTTGGGGTAGAAAGAGCAATTCTCTAGCTCCTTTAGGGATACTCGGACAGCAGTTAAAACCGATTCACTACCATTCTCCGATCGCCTCGGCTCAAGTTAAATCTTGCATTTTGCTGGCCGGTTTGATGGCAAGCGGAGAAACTACAGTCACAGAACCAGCTCTGTCGCGGGATCACAGCGAGCGGATGCTGCGGGCGTTTGGAGCCCGATTGAGCGTCGATCCAGAAACTTGTAGCGTGACAGTCACTGGGCCGACACAACTGCAAGGGCAGAATGTGATTGTACCGGGAGATATTAGTTCGGCGGCATTTTGGCTAGTTGCTGGGGCGATCGTCCCTGGTTCGGAACTCGTAGTCGAAAATGTCGGCGTCAACCCAACCCGTACAGGGATTTTGGAAGCTTTGGAAATGATGGGCGCCGATATTGAACTGCAAAATCAGCGAGAGGCCGCCGGAGAACCTGTAGCGGATATTTTGGTTCGCAGTTCCGGCCAATTGCGGGGATGCACCATTGCTGGCGACTTAATTCCCCGACTGATTGACGAAATCCCGATTTTGGCCGTAGCGGCGATCTTTGCGTCGGGTACTACAATAATTCGAGATGCGGCCGAGTTGCGAGTCAAAGAGAGCGATCGGCTGGCCGTGACTGCTGCGGAACTCAACCGCATGGGAGCCCAAATTTCCGAGTTACCCGACGGTTTAGAAATTACCGGGGGAACTCCTTTAACTGGTGCGGATGTTGACAGCTACACCGACCACAGAATAGCGATGAGTTTGGCGATCGCAGCCCTCAACGCCACAGGTATTACTAACATTCACCGGGCAGAAGCCGCTGCCATTTCCTACCCGGACTTTACCGCCACTTTGCAACAAGTTTGCCATCCAAATTGAGAGCGGGAGAGCGGGATAGTGGGAGAGCGGGAGAGGGAGGAGTCCGAGATTTGGAGAGGGGAGAGCGGGAAAAATCATCATCCTTCCTTCTTCCTTCTTCCCTCTTCCTTCTTCCTTCTTCCCTCTTCCTTCTTCCTTCGCTTAAGAATCTTTACCTACAACTTGTTCTTTTAAAGAATCGATTTCCGTTAACAACTCTTGGCGATTAGAAGCCTTGAGCAGATAGCGGTAAACAAACCAGCCCGTATATCCCATACCAATCAACTCAAAGATTGGAGCCACCAAAGGGACATCATTAAGAGCATCTAAAACTCCCAGCATTACCTTAATGCTAATACCGCCTGCCAGGATTAAACCAACAGTTATGAGAGGCTTTTGGTAGTCAGCAAAAAAATTGGATAGATAGGCTGGAAGTTCCGACAAAATTGTAATAACTTGGTCTTTAATATCTTGGAGCTGGTTTGTCGGTGTTTCTGTGGTTGTCACTGTAGTCATGACCCCCGGTTTGTCCTCCACCAGGTCTACTGTGACGACTTCAGTGACTGTTTGTGTCTCGTCAGAAAAGTTAGCTTGTGTCATTTGATACTTTCTCCGGTGTCTAGTAAAATTGCAGGCTGTGAGTTGCTGGCAGTATAATTCTCAGGCAATTAGCACAGGACTCATGCAGCCGCGACTAATTGATGAGACTAAGGCAGAGCTTCCAAAATTGCAAGCAAAAATAAGGATATAACTTCATTTTAAACAATTCCCCTAGCTGGCAAATCGGTCTTTTGACTCATTTTTTCACTCGATCGAGGTCGATTTGATTCGCGCAAGGGCGTCCTTGTTCAAAGTCGGCGATATTGGCGATCGTGGTTTCGGCGATATTTGTCAAAGCTTCCTCGGTGAAAAAAGCTTGATGTCCGGTAATCAGGACGTTAGGGAAAGTCAGCAAGCGCTGAAATACGTCGTCTTGAATGACGTAATTTGACAAATCCTCAAAAAACAGATCCGTCTCTTGTTCGTACACATCTAAGCCGAGGTAGCCAATTTTACCAGACTTCAGTGCTTTGGTCACAGCTTTAGTGTCAATCAACTGACCGCGGCTGGTATTGATCAGCATCATCCCCGGTTTCATTTGCCCGATCGCCTCTGCACCGATCAAATGGTAAGTTTCCGGCATCAGCGGACAGTGGAGGCTGACAATATCAGAGGCTGCGAACAGTTCCGGGAGTGCGACGTATTCCATCCCTAGGGCGAGGCAATCTACGTTTTGGAAAAAATCGTATCCCAGTAGGCGGCACCCGAATCCGTGCAGAATTTTGGCAGTAATTGCACCAATTCTGCCAGTTCCGACGATTCCCACCGTTTTGCCGTGGAGGTCAAAACCCAACAGGCCGTCTAGGGCGAAATTGCCTTCGCGGACGCGGTTGTAGGCCCGGTGGATTTTGCGGTTGAGGGACAAAATCAGAGCGACTGCGTGTTCCGCGACGGCGTAGGGAGAATAAGCGGGAACTCGGAGGATAGTTAGGTCTAAATCCCTCGCGGCTGCTAAATCGACGTGGTTGAATCCAGCCGATCTCAAAACCAGTAAGCGGACGCCTTTTGCGGCGATCGCCCGCAGCGTTTTCGCGTCCAAGCAGTCGTTAACGAACGCGCAGACGGCCGGAAATCCAGCGGCCAAAACGCTGGTTTCTAGGGTCAGATGCGCTTCAAAAAAAACCAAGTCGTGTTGACCGCCGACATTGGCTGCTGTCAGAAAAGTGCGATCGTAGGATTTGGTATTAAATACGGCTACCTTCATGCTTTTTGCCTCCAAACCCAGTAATAGTTGAAATTCTTTCCAGATTAACTCTAAATTTTACTAGAATGCCGTTACCCCAAACAACCCAGTTTCCACCGCGTTCAATATTGAGTTTCGCAACGAGGCATCTCTGAAGAAACCAGATTTTTAGCCGTAAGGCAAATCCTGCTTAAATTTTTGAATATAATTGCTTAGACTGTAGTAAAGCGCGATCGTTAATTGTTCATTTTTTAGGATAAACTCAGATGGCCAAACAAATCAAAACTCAAATTTATGCAATTTTAGAAAAATCCGATATCGGCAATTTATACAGTTTAGCAGACGATATTGTTATTACTTGTTTAATTGTGATAAACGTCGCAGCTTTTATTGCTTCTACTTCACCCGCATTGTCGCAAGAACAAAAGTTAATTTTAGAAAATATCGAAATTGTTTCATCCTTAGTATTTACAATAGAATATCTTTTGAGGCTGTGGGTGTGTACAGTCGATAGCAGATACAGCCACCCGCTTTGGGGAAGATTGAGATACGGTCTGACACCGCTAAGTCTGATCGATTTAATTTCAATCCTACCGTTTTACTCATTGCTGTTATTTCCTAATTTAAGCTTTGTTAATTTAATTCGCCTGCTGCGCTTGTTGCGGTTGCTAAAAATGAGCCGTTATTCAGAGTCACTCAGAACTCTGGGAGCAGTATTGTACGCTAAAAAAGAGGAGTTAATTGCCACTGCATTTGCAGTTTTTATTCTGTTAATATTTGCCTCTAGCATCATGTATTTTGTTGAAAACGAGGCGCATCCAGAAACTTTTGCGAGCATCCCCGATGCAATGTGGTGGGGAGTTGTGACTTTAACTACTGTCGGTTACGGTGATATTTATCCAATTACTCCTTTAGGGAAATTTTTAGGAGCAATATTAGCATTTTTGGGAATCGGAATTTTTGCGTTACCTGCGGGACTCATTGCTGCGGGTTTTTCCGAGGAAGTCCAAAGGAGAAAGCAGGAAAAAATGGCAGCAAATTTACAGCAATCTGCTAATTATCAATCGGTCAAAATGCTGGCGGAAATCGAGGCCGGGTTTCAACAAAACCAAAGTGCGATCGCGCTTCACATCGAAAGTTCATCCGAGTTGATGAAAATGTGTGTTTTAACGGCTAAAGAAAAGTTAGGAAATGATTTTCAAAATGAAGAAATTATTCGCGATTTAGCTATTCATTTTTATAATGAAGCTGTTCGCAAATTCGAGCTTTAATTACAGATACAGCAATTTTCAGGTTTATGGAGTACGGTTGCAAGGGTTTGTCAACTATTTTGGTAAGTGCTTGGGATTAAGGTGTACTCTATTTGCCTGGAATCTGCTGTATATATTGCCTGTCATTGCGACCGAAGCGTTACCATATCAAGCCGAAGGAAAGCACTCACTTGCAGTTTTGACCGAAAGCATCCAGGATACAAGCCCCCGGATTCATCCGTCCAGAAATAAAAAACTTGTATCCGATGAAACTTGCCCCCCGAATTTATCCGTGAGGTCAGTCGATTTTAGATTTTAGATTTTAGATTTTAGATTTTAGATTTACTCCACAGATAAATCTGGGAGCTTGAACTAGGGTCTAAAATTTTTATCTTTCCACGACTTAAGTACGTGGCAGCGTATCCGTTATTGGGCCTTGTCAATGCTTCAATTCTTTAATCTAAAATCTAAAATCTAAAATCTAAAATCGATTGACCGTTTTATGTACAGCACTAATGACTAATGGCTAATTACCAGTCGGGCGGCAAATTGTAATATTCAAGAGTCGATCGATCTTTTAGCAATTCTTGCGTTTCTCGATCGACCTGAATCTGACCGTCAGCCAAAACTAACGCCCTTTGAGTCGTTTTCCCGATCCAATTCAAATTGTGGGACGCGATCAAAATTACCTCGATCGGCAATTGGGACAAAACCTTAGCCAAGTGACGCCGCCACGAGGGGTCGAGTCCGTTGGTCGGCTCATCTAAAATCAAAATTGCCGGCTCTAATGCTAAAATTGCTGCTAATGCTGCCAACCTTCTTTGACCTCCCGAAAGTTCGTGGGCCGAACGGTTGGCAAATTCTACTAAACCGAATTCGTCTAATAGAGCTAAAGCTCGATCGCGCGCAACTCCTGGCGGCACTCCGTAATTGCGCGGCCCGAACATTACATCCTCCAAAATAGTGGGCATAAATAGCTGGTCGTTAGCGTCTTGAAAGCAAAATCCAATTTGCCTGCGCGCCTGCGATAAAGTCGCCTCTTCCAGCTTTTTTCCCTGCACTCTAATCTCGCCCGATTGAGGCATTTTTAATCCGATCAAGTTTTCGAGCAAAGTGCTTTTTCCAGCGCCAGTTAAACCTAGTAGAGCAACTCTTTCTCCGGGTTGTAAGGTGAAGGAAATTCCTTGCAACACTGGTTTTTGCTGCGGATATCCGAATACTAAGTCTTGTACTTCAATTGTTGGCATCACTTTGAGATTAGTCATCCGATTTTAGATTTTAGATTTTAGATTTTAGATTGAATAATTTCTACTCGTTCCCAGGCAGAGCCTGGGAACGCAGATCGGGAGGCTCTGCCTCCAATTTTGCTCCGCAAGAAGCGAGGCCGAGCCTCTGGACATCGGTTCCCAGGCTCTTCATGGGAACCAGTTAATTACCCATTCCCAATTACCCATTCCCAATTACCGTAAGAAGCTGTTGTTAATGCGGCTGCGGTTAAAATTGTTAATGTCAGCCAGAGTCGCTCTTTTGGTGTCGATTTTGAGTCGGCGGGCAAACTTCCTTGATAGCCGCGAATTAGCATGGCTGCATGAACTCTTTCCGCCCGATCGAGACTTCGCAAATAAAGGGCTCCGATCATGGAAGCACTGGCGTAGCGCAGCCATCCTCCCGTACCCGATAAGCCTCGTAATTGAGCCGATCTTTTCATCCGGCTGACTTCGGCTAGCAAGATTTCTAAATATTGTCCCGCTAAAAGTACAATCTCTTGCAAACCTGCTGGTAGGGGTAATCCTTTGAGGGCGATTCCGAAACTGTGGGGCGGCAAAGTTAGCAGAAAACTGTTCATGATCAGCAGGCAAATTAGGGAACGCAGCAACAGAAAACTGGCGCGTTCCCAACCTTGGGGCAGCACTAATAAGGAGAGAAAAAGCAATTCTGCTCCCAATAGTTGCGCTAGGGTTCGCACCGGAGCCCTGAGCCAAAACGACCAAAAAAGTGCGATCGTCCCATAAATCCACAGCCACAGCCAAGCGCCTGTCTTCATAAAACCAATACCGATGACAATTATGAGAGACAGACGCAATCGGAAAGGTATGGAGAGCTTAAGCATTTTTAGGTTTAACCAACTGAGCAATCCCAAAAGCCGCGCCGAAACAGACAGCAGAGCCTAAAACTCCAGCAATGCTAGTACCTATAGGCTGTTCTTCTAATCCTTTAACTGTGTAATCTGCTAAAGGAGTAGGATTTTCGATCGCCACAGCTTCTTTATCTTTAAAGCCGTATTTTTCGGCTACCGCTTCTAACCCGTCAGGCCAACTTGAAGCAAACAGCGAAAGCACCCCCGAAATTAATAAAACTCCGATTACCGGCACTACCCATTTCTGCAATTGTGGCTGTTCTCCCGGCAGTAAATCCGGCCGCACTTTGACGAGATAAGTTAAAACGCCGCCTGTAATTACCCCTTCGCCAATACCAATTAAAATATGTACGCCTACCATTGCTGGCAATGCGATATTCAGCGGTACTGTACCAGAAATTGCGAGTTCGATCGCCACACAAATCGAAGCAGCCACGACGCTGAGGGCGGCGGCGATACCCGCGGCTACCGGCAAACGATTTCGGGAACCTCCCAAGAGTTGCTGCAGCGGCTGCAACAGCCACCAACCCACCCAAATGCCAACTAGCCCCATGTTAAAAATATTGGCTCCCAGGGCGGTGATGCCCCCGTCGGCAAACAAGACGCTCTGAATTATAAAAACTGTGCTCATTGCCAAAGTGGCTGCCCAAGGACTCCCCAAAACTACAGATGCCAGCGCTCCTCCCAACAAGTGTCCGCTGGTGCCGCCGGCTACGGGAAAGTTGATCATCTGGGCAGCAAACACGAAAGCTGTGGTTAAGCCCATGATTGGGGCTTGCCGCAGTCCAAGACTGGCGCGGGTTCGATTTAGGGCAACTGCAATTACTGCTACACTTGCTATGCCGGTGGCAATGGCTACTGGCGGTGAAAGAAAACCATCAGGTATGTGCATTGATGTATCCCAAACAAGAGAACTTCCAGCCTTTTAGTCAACTATTTTTTACAAAAATTTACTATCCCCTATGGGGGTATTCGTGCCGGCGGGCGATCGGGGGACTTGTGGCGGGCGATCGCTTATTCGATATAGATTAGCGCCTCAGGGCCAGAGTTTTGAGGAGCAGAAATTTTACATTAAATCATCCTGAAGAATTATTTGGATATTTTACAGACAGCCTGCACATTGAAGCTTTTTCATAAGAATTATCAATATTTATTTACAGATTCACAAGCAAAATGTATTCACCGTCAAGCTCAAACAAAAATATTAAAAAAATATAAAGAATTAACTGAACATCCCTAATGGGTTTTATTGTCATTTATTGAGAAAAAATTGCATTAAGTTTGTGACGACAGCAGCAGTGAAATTGCCCGATCGCTAATCAAAGCCAAAGTATTGCGTGTTTTTGAAACTAAAAAGTCGGAATTATTGCTAGTTAATATAGTTATTGGTTTCTGTCACAGCTATGTACTGGCATCCTCTTATTCCCTATTTACCCTTAACTTAAGTAATGTGAGGTTTGATAATGGAGACAAAAAATAAACCACTCCCAGCCAGGGAAATGCACAAAATAGTTTGGGTTAGCGTCGGAGTTTTGATTCTTTTCTTTGTGACCAAGAATTTCTTGATGGTACCCGCCACGTGATTTATCCGTGGAATCAATCCAAAATCTCAAATCTAAAATCCTCAAGCCCCCGAATTTATCCGTGGGGTCAATCCAAAATCCAAAATCTAAAATCTAAAATCGAATGACTTATCCCATCACAATGTGGCGTTAGCCAAAAAGAAAAGTTTCGCGGTTTTCACGCCAAGTCTTTGACAATTGAGGGCCAAAATCCCGCTAAGGTAGCAGATGCTAATCCTGTTCCTAATAAATCGGCCCCATCAGCTATTGCGAGTAGCAGTGCGCTTCCGGCTATGGTTACTGACAGTCAAAAAAAGCTGCCTGAAATGTCTCCTGATGTTGCACCTTTTACGAATAAGTCTTCTGAAACAGCTATTGCGGCGAGTAGCCCTACAGATCAGACTATCTAAGCTGCACCTGTATCAGCAGGTAAGCAGGAAGTTCAGGCGGTGGATGGAACAAATCAGACAGCAGAAATTACCGATCGCGCTAAACTAGATGAGTTAGCTCTGAAAGTCTACGATCGCATAAATCAGACTTGGCAAACTAGCGCTACTTTCACTCAAAATCTAGTCGATCGGGTCAGTACAAGTCAAGATGGGGCGATCGGCAACTTCGATCCCCTGAATCAACCAGCCAAGGATTACACCCAACAAACTCCTTTGCCAAATCTGCTCAAATCTGCCGAGACTAGCAACAGCAGCAGTGCACCATCAGTCACTAAGTTTACTGTAGTATTTGCTCCTACTGGAACCTTAGAAGTTAACCCGTAACTCACATACAACACCTATCCGGTAAGGTGCAAACTGTGCGCCTTAATTTTACTTTTTAACTTAAATGTGATATTATAAGCAACGCCCCGTAGGGTATTCTACATCTAAAACAACAAATGAAAGAACTTGACGAGAAAAAAACCCAAGAACTGCTATGCACCATCATGGAATGGGAACTAGCAGGAGTCGTGCGCTACACCCACTATGCACTCATGGTGACAGGGCCAAACCGGATTCCCATCGTACAGTTTTTTAAAGCACAAGCAACCGAATCCCTACTCCACGCCCAACAAGCCGGAGAAATTTTAACAGGTTTAGAAGGGCATCCAACCCAAAAAATTGCTACGATCGAAGAAACCTACAAACACTCGGTAAAAGACCTTTTGGAAGAAAGTCTAAATCACGAAAAAAAAGCGCTCAAAAAGTATAAATCTTTACTTGAAGTAGTGACAAACGCCAGCGTTTATCTGGAAGAATATGCCCGCAGTCTGATTGGACAAGAAGAATTGCACCAAGTTGAACTCAAAAAAATGCTGCGGGATTTTAGTTGAGGGAAGTAAGAGTCCGCAGTCCTTATTTATGAGTCCTTAGTTACTTCCGATCTGCCTTAAGAATACCTGCTCCTTCTCTTCTTTCTATTCCTTCGTGACAAGAGCGCTAACGCGCCTTCGCGGTTCAATAATTTGATATTCTGCCAGCGCTAAAACAAAAGTTGCTAAGGACTAAGGACTAACTACAAATTAGCAGTTATCAAAAAATGAATTTTACTGAAGCCATCCCAACTTTTGTAATTACCCTCCGCGAAGGCGTTGAAGCCGCTTTAGTCGTGGGAATTGTGCTAGCTTGCTTAAAAAAATCCGAGCAAAGTCACCTCAATTCTTGGGTTTATACAGGTATCGCAGCCGGCATTGCTGCTAGCGCTTGTGTAGGCGCATTATTCAATCTGTTGCTCCACGCGCTCTCAACATCAAATCAGCCTTACGCACCAGTAATTAAGCAACTGCTCGAAGGTTCTCTGGGAATAGTTGCCATAGTAATGCTAAGCTGGATGCTAATTTGGATGACTCAGCAAGCGCGCTTTCTCAAAGCTGAAGTAGAAGGGGCAGTTTCAGCAGCTTTGAAAGAAAATACTAATGCTGGCTGGGGCGTATTCGGCTTAATTTTTATCGCCGTACTTCGCGAAGGTTTTGAAACAGTTATATTTGTCAGCGCTCAATTTCAACAAGGTTTAACTCCGGCTTTAGGTGCTTTGGGCGGTTTGCTTGGGGCGGCAATCATTGGCGCGCTAATCTTCAAGTGGGGCGTCAAAATTGATATCCGCCTCTTTTTCAAGTTTATGGGGATTTTGTTGCTGCTAATCGTAGCGGGTTTGGCAGTATCGGCACTCAAACATTTTGACCAAGCGGCTGGGATTTTGTCGCAAACGGATAGCAAGTATGCAGCGATTTGTTTTTATTACGATCGCCTCGCACCACTCCACTCTTGTATTTTAGGTCCGATTGTGTGGAATGCAGCGGAAATTTTGCCCGATCGGGAATTTCCGGGAGTGGTTCTCAAAGCACTGTTTGGATACAGAGATCGACTTTATCTCGTCCAAGCGGCGGCTTACACAATATTTTTAGCCACCATCGGCGGTCTTTATTTCCAAAAATTAGGCTTTAAGGCGACTGTTGCCAGCAAAAATACTCAGCCAGCTCGATCGCAAACTCGCCCTTAGTAGGTATGCAAGCGGTTTTTATCGGTTGTTTCGCTGATTAAAGGGCGATCGGAAAATCTGCCCCACTTGCAAAAAAATAGGCTTAAAATTTTCAGGTGGCGGGATTGATTATTTGACTTTTATCCGATACTATTAAACGATATTAATATATTTTGTTTTTTTATAAATACTTATATTGATATTATTTAAATCTCCCGTCAACAGCCCAAAAAAGTAAGCACTACCCATCAAAAAACACAAAAATTTTTAAAGAAAAATTAACAACTTCAAAAAATTAACAGTTAAGGGTTAACAGGGTTCTGCAAGACGCGGGCTGCCGTGAGGGCGATTCTGTGAAGTCGCAGGCGCACCCTCCAAAAGTTGAAGCTGTTCTTGGTCGAAAAAAATCGGCCCCCAGCAAGATTCTTGGCGAACAGTTTTCTGATATGCGCTCCTAGGGCTTATAATTAGTACAAGAATATTTACAGAGCCCGGAAAGTTCTTAATGAACCTTATCATCCTTAATGAAGCTTAAAATTAAAAAATTGTTCGTTAAAGTTACCTGGAATCCCCAGAAGGCTGTAGGCTCTGCCATTCGGTTAGCGGTGAGATAAATAATGATGCCCCGGATACTTGTTATTGATGATGACGCGGCGATCGCCGAACTCGTAGCCGTCAACCTAGAAATGGCTGGCTACGAAGTCACCCAGGCAGAAGACGGCATCAAAGGTCAGGCACTAGCCATACAACTGCTTCCCGACCTGATCATGCTAGATCTGATGCTGCCTAGAGTAGACGGATTCACAGTGTGTCAGCGGTTGCGGCGCGACGAGCGCACAGCCGACATTCCCGTCTTGATGTTGACGGCCTTAAGTCAAACTCAAGACAAAGTAGAAGGCTTCAACTCCGGCGCCGACGATTATCTGACCAAACCTTTTGAACTAGAAGAGATGCTGGCACGAGTGCGAGCCTTGCTGAGGCGCACAGACCGCATCCCCCAAGCTGCCAAACACTCCGAAATCTTGAATTACGGCCCGCTGACCCTTGTCCCCGAAAGGTTTGAAGCTGTTTGGTACGCTAAGACCGTCAAACTGACTCACCTAGAGTTCGAGTTGCTGCACTGCTTGCTCCAACGCCACGGTCAGACAGTCTCTCCCAGCGAAATTCTCAAAGAAGTGTGGGGTTACGACCCCGACGACGACATCGAAACTATTCGCGTACATATCAGACACCTGAGAACCAAGATGGAACCCGATCCCCGCCATCCTCGGTACATCAAAACCGTATACGGGGCGGGTTATTGCCTGGAGTTGCCCAACAACGAGCAAGTAGCCGAAGAAACCAAATCCTCTGCTTGAGCGATCGCGCCCGATGCAACAAGCAATTACAAATCTAGCTAAAAAAGCCTGGGAACACTTGCTCTCAGGCTTTTGATTTGAAATGTCCAGGCCACTCAATGGCTGCAGCTTAATAAAATCTTTTATCAATAAATCTATAAATATTTACTGACGGTCAACCTAGACCAGTAATGAAGCTTGTGCGAGCCGATCGCTCAAACCCCCTAAAAAATTAGCTTTAAGCTCTTTTGGGCGAGTGGTTTACATATCTTAACTAAAAAAAATGAAAAAAATTATCAAAAAGACTTGACTAAACTTTCAAAATTGTTGATTATCTATATCAATAAGCCGCACAAGCTTAAGACTCAATTGACATCTTTCTCAAGAGGTAACTCGCCGTGACAAGCATGGCAAAAAAATCCTTCCCAGCCGAAGGAGAAACCTTTCCCTGGTGGGCCGGGAACGCCCGCTTAATTAACCTTTCCGGTCGTTTGCTGGGTGCTCACGTCGCCCACTCCGGCCTCATCGTCCT
Source organism: Microcoleus sp. MOSTC5 (assembly GCF_036701825.1). Taxonomy (NCBI): domain Bacteria; kingdom Bacillati; phylum Cyanobacteriota; class Cyanophyceae; order Oscillatoriales; family Microcoleaceae; genus Microcoleus; species Microcoleus sp. MOSTC5. The sequence goes on from NZ_JAUBRK010000001.1 coordinate 220,911, forward strand.
CTGGGCGGGAGCCTATACCCTGTTTGAGCTTTCCCGCTTCAACCCAGAATTGCCCATGTACGAACAAGGCTTAATTCTGCTGCCTAACCTAGCCAGACTCGGCTTGGGCGTCGGTGCCGGAGGCAAAATTGTCGATACCTATCCGTACTTCGCCGTTGGCGCGATTCACCTAATCAGCTCAGCCTTTCTCGGCTTTGGCGGCATCTTTCACTCCCTCAAAGGGCCAGAAACCCTCGAAGAAAGAACTCCTTTCTTCGGCTACAGATGGGAAGACAAAGACAAAATGACCACCATCTTGGGCATCCACCTAGTTTTGTTAGGTATCGGTGCCTTCTTGTTGGTGGCCAAAGCAATGTATTTCGGTGGTTTATATGATACCACAGTCGGGCAAGTGCGGGTAATTTCGGAACCCACACTCAACCCCGCTGTCATTTTCGGCTACCTGTTCGGTGCAGGTGGCAAACACTGGCTCGCCGCGGTTGACAACCTCGAAGATGTTGTCGGCGGCCATATCTGGGTAGGAATCCTCTGCATAGTCGGCGGCCTGTGGCACATTCGCACCCAGCCTTTTGCTTGGACGGAGCGCCTCTTCATCTGGTCAGGAGAAGCTTACCTCTCCTACAGTCTCGGCGCCCTAGCCTTAATGGGCTTCATCGCCACCTACTTTGTGTCGGTCAACACCCTAGTCTACCCAGAGGAATTCTACGGGCCGGCCCTAAAAATCGGCTTCGAGCAGTTTCCCTACTTCCACAACCAAGGAATGCTGACCTCCCGCGTCTGGTTGGCTAACACCCACTTCTGGCTCGCCTTCTTCGTCCTGCAAGGACATTTCTGGCACGCCCTGCGAGCAGTAGGATTTGACTTCCGCAAAGGCAAAGTCGTGCAGCCAATGCGCGAAGACATCCAGCCAGGGGGCGGCCCAATTGCAGCCAGTCCAGTCAGTTAACCGCATCAGGAGGAAAGCAAAAATGCAAGGAATAGCAGATCCGAATTTAATTCCAGAACCGGACAACCCACAAAGCGAGTACGGCTGGTGGGCCGGCAACGCCCGCTTCATTGACCTTTCAGGGCGAATTTTGGGAGCTCACGTAGCTCACGCAGGTTTAATCGTACTCTGGGCCGGGGCAATGACCCTGTTTGAACTCTCGAATTTCAACCCAGAGTTGCCGATGTACGACCAAGGTTTAATCCTGCTGCCGCACTTGGCAAGTTTGGGTTTTGGAGTAGGAAAAGCAGGTCAAATTATTGATACCTATCCCTACTACGTCATCGGAGTTTTGCATCTAATTAGCTCTACCGTTCTCGGTGCAGGCGGGCTTTACCATTCCTTGCTCGGCCCGAAAGTATTGCCGCAAAACAAAACTTTCTTCGGTTCTTTCGGCTACGACTGGGAAGACAAAGACAAGATGACAACCATCATCGGCATTCACCTATTGCTGTTAGGTGCTGGTGCTTGGTTGTTGGTGGCAAAAGCCTTATTTTGGGGCGGTCTTTACGATCCCCACGTTGCTGACGTGCGGATAATTAGCGAACCGACGCTCAATCCCGCCCGCATTTTCAGCTATCTCTTGCCCGTACACGGCCCGGAAGGAATGGCAGCAGTTGACAACTTAGAAGATGTTGTCGGCGGTCACATTTATGTTGGCTTGCTCTGCATTCTTGGCGGTTTCTGGCATATCTTTACCAAGCCTTTTGTTTGGGCCCAGCGAGTGCTGTTTTGGTCTGGCGAAGCTTACCTTTCTTACAGTTTGGGCGCTCTGGCTTACATGGGCTTTTTGGCAGCCTACTTCGTGACTGTAAATGATACGGTTTATCCAGAGGTTTTCTACGGCCCTGTGGGTTTGACAGGTCCAGATGCAGCGGTTGTTTCTTCGCGGACTTGGCTGGCAACAACTCACTTTGTCTTGGCGATTTTGGCGCTTTCCGGTCACATCTGGCACGCGCTGCGCGTTCGGACAAAAGCAGCAGGATTTGATTTTCGATCGGGCGAATTTGTAACGGCAACTGCCAGGAATGTTGAAAAGTCCGATCGGGTTCAAGCTCAACCCGCAGCCGCAGTAAGTTTTTCCGATGTGACTGTAACTTTTTTACGGAATTTGCCGATTTACCGCAAAGGATTGTCTCCCATAGTCAGGGGATTAGAAGTTAGTTTGGCTCACGGTTATTTCCTGGTAGGAGCTTTTGCAGTATTGCTGCCTTTACAAGAAAAAGGTTTAGCACCTCTAGCAGCATTGCTGGCAACTCTGGCATTAGTCTTGATTTTGGCAATGGGCCTCTCCATTTACGAAAATCGGAACATCGAAGTCGGTAAAGTTCTTTACTGGCACAAAACGCCGGAAGATTGGAGTTTATTCCGGGGCGGTTTGGTGATGGGCGGTACCAGTGGAGCCTTCCTCGCCTATTTGCTGCTAGACAATTTTGCTGGCATTGATGCAATTTTCCGAGGTGTTGTGAACTGAGATCTATCGGCAATGCTAAATAACCGGGTTTCTGCCCGCTACTTGCGGCGCTAATACCTTTTTGAAATCCGGTTTTTCCTCAAACCATAGCTCAATTTCTCTCAAGCCTGACAAGTACAACAAGGAAACAAAAAACGATGCAAACCTACGACAATCCCAAGGTTAAATATGACTGGTGGGCCGGCAATGCCAGGTTCGCCAATCTTTCGGGATATTTCATTTCCGCTCACGTCGCTCAAGCCGCTTTAATTACTTTCTGGGCAGGAGCATTTACTCTGTTTGAACTGTCTCGCTACAACCCAGCCATCCCTATGGGCGAACAGGGATTAATTTTGCTCCCGCACTTAGCTACTCTCGGTTTGGGTGTAGGCTCTGGCGACAAGATAGTGGATACTTATCCGTATTTTGTGGTCGGAATGGTACACCTCATTTCATCTGCTGTTTTGGGTGCTGGTGCTTTATTTCACACCTTTAAAGGCCCTAAAAATTTGAAAGATGCCAAAGGTCGGGCCGCCAAGTTTCACTTTGAATGGGACGACTCGAAAAAGCTGGGTTTCATCTTAGGACACCACCTGATTTTCCTGGGCGCGGGCGCGCTGCTGCTGGTAGCAAAAGCGATGTTTTGGGGCGGTTTGTACGACTCGACAATTCACGAAGTCCGCACTGTTGTGAGTCCTACTCTCGATCCGTTAGTTATCTACGGCTATCAAACTCATTTTGCTAGTGTTGACAATTTGGAAGATTTAGTTGGCGGTCACATTTATGTCGGCATTATGCTGATTCTCGGCGGCGTTTGGCACATCGTCAAAGAGCCTTTTCCTTGGGCTAAGCGGGTTCTAATCTTCTCTGGGGAAGCTATTCTTTCCTACTCTCTCGGCGGTATTGCTTTAGCAGGGTTTACAGCGGCTTATTTCTGTGCGGTTAATACTTTGGCTTATCCCGTTGAATTCTACGGGCCTGTGCTGGAAACCAAGCTGGGTATTAGCCCTTATTTTGCAGATACGATCGAACTGCCGATGGGCGCTCACACTCCCCGCTGCTGGCTGGCAAATTCTCATTTCTACTTGGCTTTCTTCTTCTTGCAAGGTCATTTGTGGCACGCTTTGCGGGCGCTCGGCTTCAATTTCAAGCAAGTTGAAACTTCTTTGAATGCGGTGGGAACTGAGTCGTAAGACTTAAGAATTTGCAGGGAAAAATTTTTCCCTGCAAAGACTGCGGCGGGCAACAATACTCAAGTTAGAAATTGCCCAGCTATAATTTTACGAGGTAAAAAACTGTGACAATTGCTAGCATTAACGACTTTGGAAGAGATGAAACGAATTTTAAGTGGTGGGTTGGTAATGCCCGCTTAACTGATTTGTCGGGTAGATTGTTGGGTGCTCATGTCGCTCACGCGGGTTTGATTATGTTTTGGGCGGGAGGAACTACTATTTCGGAAGTTACTCGCTTTGTACCAAACATACCAATGTACGAGCAAAACCTCACTTTACTGCCACATTTAGCAACTTTAGGTTGGGGTGTTGGTGCTGGGGGTGCGGCGATTGATACTTATCCTTATTTTGCGATCGGCATATTGCATTTAGTCGCATCGGCTGTGTTGGGTGCGGGAGGTCTTTTTCATGTGTTTCGCAGCCCTGCGATTTTGCACAACGGCGGCGGAATTGCTGCTCTGTTTCACTACGAATGGAATGATGCTAAGAAGTTGGGATTTATTTTGGGAAGTCACTTAATTGTTTTGGGCTTGGGTGCTTTTTTGCTAGTGATGAAAGCGATGAATTTTGGGGGACTTTATGATAGTGCGATTGGCTATGTCCGCCTGATTACTAATCCTAATTTGAATCCGGCAACAATTTTTGGCTATCTGTTTGGATTTGCTAACGGCGGCTGGACAATCCTGGGAATGGCTGCTGTTAATAATTTGGAGGATGTTATTGGTGGTCACATTTGGATTGGTGCAATGTTAATTGCAGGTGGCGTGTGGCACACTCGCGTTGAGCCTTTTCCTTGGGCAAAGCGACTTTTAATTATTAATGCCGATGCTATTCTTGCTTGCAGTTTGGGGGGTTTGGCTTTTATGGCTTTTGTTTCCTGTGCTTTTGCGGGATATAACACGACTGTTTATCCTGTAGAATTCTATGGGAGCGATCGGCTCGCATTGACAAATGCACAATTTTTCTTGGGTATAATAGCGCTTGCCGGTCACATTTGGCACGCTTTTCGCGCCCGCCTTAATATAAGCTGAATGCAATTTAAGCAAGATAAGCAAGAAACAAAGTTAAAGTTTATTGCTTAAATTACATCAGTTTTGGATTTGTAGTACCAAGAGAGAAAATTAGTCTATGAGTGTTTTTATTTGCTGTTTCTGTATCGTGACTGCGATAGTTCTGTTTTTGTGGAGTGTTGGAGTAGCGCTGCGAGAAGGAGTCCATCAAATTCGGCGACTGCATCAAATTCCGTGTTCGGATTGCGAGTTTTTTACTAATGACTACCGCCTCAAGTGTACTGTGCGGCCGTGCGTTGCTTGTACTGAGGAGGCGATCGGCTGTACTGACTTTGAACCGAAAACTTGTTTAGCCAATTCTTGTCAGCAACATTGCTCAAAGCTTCACAAAGTTTACAGAGAAATACCGACAACTAATCCTCCAGTTACACCTTTACCAACAGGGATAAGTAGCTAGAGCCATTAATGATGAATCACGACATTCTTCTTTCTTCACGAAATCTTTCTTACTTCTTTTTTAATTCTTCACGAATATGAATTTATACAGCGCTAACTCACTCAAACTCGAACTAAATCAGAGAGGCTGCCGCCTGACTCCCCAGCGAGAAACTATTTTGAGCGTTTTTCAAAGTCTGCGGCAAGGAAATCATTTGAGTGCGGAAGAATTATACCAGACTTTGCAGAATCAAGGAGAAAGAATTGGCTTGTCAACTGTCTACCGCACCCTGCATTTATTAGCAAGGATTGGGATTCTGCGTGAACTAGAATTAGCAGAAGGACACAAACATTACGAACTGAATTTGCAGGAATTGCACCACCACCACCATCTGGTTTGCATTCAGTGTCATAAAACCTTTGAATTTAGCGATGAATCGATTTCAAAAATTGGCAAAAAGCAAGTTGAAAAAGCTGGTGTAGAGCTGCTTGACTGTCAATTAACTGTGCGTGCTGTTTGTTTGGAAGCGCTGCGGGAGGGATGGCCTTCTTTGCTGCCGAGCAATTGGTCGTGTCCGAGATATCATTCCGAAATTGAGGAGGAAATTAGTTGAGTTGGATCTGGGGGGGTGACAAAGAGGTCTACGAGATAGACTGTATAAGAGTTGCTGCCCGCATACCTTGTTGATAAAAGCGCC
>NZ_JAUBRK010000099.1:0-16934 GCF_036701825.1 Microcoleus sp. MOSTC5
AGCCCTAGAGCGCTACGATACGGCTTTGAAACTCTACGAGCAAGTAGGAGACAAACTGGGCAAAGCCAATACCCTGCAAGCCATCGGCGATGTTTTGCAATTCCTCAAGCGCTGTGAAGAAGCCCTAGAGCGCTACGATACGGCTTTGAAACTCTACGAGCAAGTAGGAGACAAACTGGGCAAAGCCAATACCCTGCGTGGTATCGGCGATGTTTTGCAATTCCTCGATCGCTGTGATGAAGCCTTAGAGCGCTACGATACGGCTTTGAAACTCTACGAGCAAGTAGGAGACAATCTGGGCAAAGCCAATACCCTCAAAGCCATCGGCGATGTTTTGCAATTCCTCAATCGCCGTGAAGAAGCCCTAGAGCGCTACGATACGGCTTTGAAACTCTACGAGCAAGTAGGAGCCAAACTGGGCAAAGCCAATACTCTGAAAGCCATCGGCGATGTAGCATTAGCTAACGAGCAGTATCCGGAAGCACTTCAGCATTACCGACAGGCGTTAGCTTTAGTCGAACAAATTCACGATCTATACAGCACAGCCCGCGTCTGGTATTACATCGGCACAGCTTACGCGACACAGGGCGACAAGCCTGAAGCAATTTCAGCTTTCACTACCGCCACCAGCATATTTCGGAATATCAAGTTAGAGGATTTGGCTCAGTTTTGCGAAGGAGCGATCGAGGAAATAGATAACCCCAAAAACATCAAATCGCAGGCGAATTATCCAATCCTGTATCCGCATTAATCTGCGTTCATCTGCGGTCAAAAAATATCGATCGCCCTTTCTAATAATTCAGAAGGGCGATCGCCCATAATTCATCAAACGAGCGATCGACCTTATTGCATCCGCGTTAATCTGCATCCATCTGCGGTTCAAAAAGAGCGATCGTCCTTTCTCAGTCAGATTCAGAAGGGCGATCGCTCAACTATTACCTATAATTCCAATCAATCCCTCTTTCAAAGACTTGATATCTACATCTTGAAGCCTTCCCAGCTTTTTGAGGATTAGTTGTTTCTCAATTGTCGTAATAACTGGCTTAATCATAGAAGGTTTTAAAAGCCCAGCCGATCGCCAATCTGTTATGACAATATCACAGACTTTCGGGCTACTGCTAACTTGGCTAGTTATACCCAGAAGAATGCGATCGGGATATTCTGCATTATAAACGTCAGAACTAATCACAACTGCTGGACGTTTTTTATTGGTAGTTTGATCTGTAAAAGGAAACGGAACTAAAACCACCTCACCAAAATTATAACTCGTCATACTCCGCGTCCTCTGGGTTATCCCAAATTTTAGCAAAAGCTGCTTCTGAGAGTTTAGTTGCAGTATAAACGAGAAGACGATCTTCACTTCGCGTTAAAAGGAAATCGATAAAATCTTCTAATACCGTAATTTTATCTGGCGGTAAACTACGGATTTTTTCCATCAGCTTTGTTTCAGGGTTTTGGGCGACACTCATGTTATCTCTCACTTGTTAATGTTAAATTAGCCTACATTTTATATTCTATCAATTTAATTAAATTTATTCCTTCGCACATTCTTCTAAACCTAATTCCGCCAATTCCTGTAACTCTGTCTCTTCTGCATAGACTTCCGCATAGAGCATCGCTGATTCTTGCAACTGCTCGGTTTATAACGCTAATTCCAACCGTTGAATCGCTATCCTAACCAATTCACTATGATCTTTAAATCCATAGTTTTGACAGAGTTCTAAAAATTTTATCTGAGATTCATCTAGTTTAAATGTTTGCTCTTTCATAGTAAAAATACTAGGAAGCTTCAGAAAGTTAGTTATGTCAAAAGCTGTTTTTAGGAAGCCACTATCTTTATGATAACATACATTCGTAGATAGTCTGCAAAAAAGCTAGCAAGTATTAATAACACCCTATTCACCCCAAAACTATGAAAAAAATCATCATCGGTATCATGGGCCCGGGCGATAGTGCCACAGCAACCGACTTAGAAAACGCCTATCAACTCGGACAACTCATCGCCGAAGCAGGATGGATATTGCTAACGGGCGGGAGAAATGTCGGCGTCATGGATGCCGCCAACAAAGGAGCAAAATCAGCTAACGGTTTAACTGTCGGCATCCTTCCGGGGAATGACACTCGCGGCATTTCTGAAGCTGTAGATATTGCCATTGTCACCGATATGGGAAACGCCAGAAATAACATTAACATTCTTTCTTCAGATGTAATAATTGCTTGCGGTATGGGGACGGGCACTGCTTCGGAAATAGCCCTCGCTCTGAAAGCTAACAAACAAGTTATATTGTTAAATCACAGCGCCGAAAGTCAACTTTTTTTTAAAGGTTTAGCACAAATTAACATCTTTGTGGTAAACAATGCTGTAGAGACAATGAATCAAGCTCGCGAAATCCTAGTAAATCCCAGATGAAATCCAAGATGAGAGTAAGCAAATTCAACTTTTGTGCGATCGGCATTTTCCTGACTTTGGGGATTTTCGTCACTACCAAAGCAGACGGAGGAATTGTACAGTTCACTTTCAGCAACAAATCCACTCCTAAATTAGCACAAACCCTCCCTCCTCCTCCCCCTTTCGCACCGCCTGTTACCGAACAAGAAGCACCACCTATTCGCAGCGAATCCGTACCCGATCAAATAGGTTTAGCAACCCATTTGCAGACAATCAAAGCTAGAATGTACGGTGCTTACTGGTGTCCTCACTGTCACACGCAACAAGAACTTTTTGGCAAAGAAGCATTTACGGTAATTACTTACATTGAGTGCGATCCCAGAGGCAAAGATGCTCAACCGGATTTGTGCAAAGCTGCTAATATTAAAGCTTATCCCACTTGGGAAATTCGGGGGAAATATTACACGGGCCGGCAATCTTTGGAAAAACTTGCTATTTTATCCGGTTATAAAGGCAGCAACAATTTTCAGCCACAAGTTCCCTCTCCTTAAAAAGATATTATAACTGGCAAGGCAAACATTATCAGTTACAGCACCGAAATTCACCTAATGGGACTTAGAGGTTTTAAGCCCCTAGAGGGACATTAAAACCTCTGGTTCGCACTCGCAAAGGAAAGAGGTCGATGACTTAACAATGGCTGAAACCCCTGTAAATACTAGATTTATGCCTATTCGATCTGAAAGTCTCGATCCAATCCATCTAGGTTTGAAGCCTTTTTCGCCTCAATTTTTGTCTAAGTCCCTCTAAATCAAATGATTTCTGAGTTTCGTCGTTTTAGATCGATCGCAAATCGATCTACCAAGCTCAACAACAAACACTTATCTGTAACTTGCAATTAAGATAAATTAGTCAGGATAACAGCTTCCAGATTGACCTGTTACAGTATTTTCTAATAAGTTAGGCTCCATTGTGTACGATCGCATCTATAATAAGTAGGATGCGATCGCTAATCCTATCAAACAGCATGACAAAAGGTTGCGATGACTCATTGCAAATTTTAATTACTTAGCATAAGATTTAGTAAGGTGAAATCAACCGTGAAATATCAACTCCTTTTTTTTATACCAACCTAAAAAATTGCTCGAGTTCGGTTCACTATAAAATCATCAAAAACTTGAGTTTATACTACCCCGATCATTTTTTTTAATAGCATAGGAATTGTTAAATGAAACCGAATTTAGTTACGGTAGCTTTAAGTGCGATCGTCCTCCTCGGGCTGCCCAGTTGCAGTACGACGACCAGCAGTGCCACCACGACAACAGCGCCCACGACTGCGGCAACACAAACCCAAACCTCGATTAAAGTTGGGGCGTCAAGCAGCACGTTGGGTCTGATGAAGGTGCTGCAAACCAACTACGAAGCTAGCGCAAAAAACGTCAAAATCACCAACCTAGAACCAGGGCAGTCCGAAAATATAATTGATGGGGTTAAACAGACATTAGTCGATGTAGGTGCAATATCAAGAACATTAAAGCCAGAAGAAAATGATGGCACTTTAGAGTCTCGTGATGTTGCCCATGATGCCCTTTTAGTGGCCACTCATTCCAGCGTCACAGGGGTGAAAAACCTCACTACTGAAGACATCAAAGGCATTTATAGCGGCACTATCACCAACTGGAAGGAACTCGGAGGAACCGATGCTAAAATTGTGCTGCTCGATCGCCCAGAAGATGAATCTGCCAAGCGGCTATTGCGGAAATATTACCTAGGAGCAGATTTAAAAAATTCATCAGAAGCAGTAGTATTTCGGAAAGAAGGGGAATTGATCGAGGCAATTCAAAGCACTCCTTACAGCATCGGTACCTTTTCCCTTGCTCACGCCATTTCCGATAAACTACCTGTCAACCGCCTCAGCCTCGACGGGGTTGAACCAACACGAGAAAATGTCAAAGCGGGCAAGTATCCGATGGTTCGGACAATTTCAATTCTCTGGCACAAAAAACCTTCAGAGGCTACCCAAGCGCTACTTCAATACATCTCAAGTCCGCCAGGAATCAACGCGATGGAGCAGTCTGGCTTTATTTCCGTGACCCAATCCGCCAAGAATTAAGAGCTGTGGCCATCCGATCGAGATACCGGCGGTTACCCGTTTCCGCCAAGTTGTTATCGCCTCTGTTGTTGGCATTTCTGAGTCTATGGACTCTCGGAACCTTGGGTTTTGGTTATTTTGCTAGAAACAATTTAGAACAGATGGCACGAAACGAGATCGTGGATCTGGCTAGTATGCTGCGGGAAACTCTCAAGCAAAGGCAAGAATCACTCAGTGTGAAAGCTCGTTCTGTGAGTGAGGATAATGATGTCATCAGAGCAGTAGCTGAGGGCGATCGCGCTTTATTACTGCGAACTGTATTACCAATCCAAGCTGGTTTAAAATTGGATTTGATCAGAATAGTTGACACTGATGGTCAAGTCTTAGTGTCTTCACAGTTGGGAGCAATAAGGCAGGCGAAATTGCAGGATGCCTCTGTCAACCGTGCCGCCCGCATAGGAGTAGAGTTATCAGGCATTCTCCTGGCAGAAAACGGGGCTCCATCTTCGATGATTGCCTCCATCTCGATCAAATCATTTAAAAAAGTGCTAGCTGGCTTGGCTGCGGGAGTAGCCATCGACGACACAGCGCTAAAGTCAATTCGTGGCGACACATCCATAAATTTGGTGGCTTTTGAGGGCGAGAGGGTGACGGCAACTACTTTGCCACTTCAGCGCGATCGACCTTGGCAATTTCGACAGCCAGACGGGTTGCCCACCAAAATCAGGATTGCAGGTGAAGAATACCTGATCGCAACAATCGAATTACAAAGTTTTGATGAGGCAACTCTCCAAATTGCTGTACTCAAGTCTGCTAAGGAAATAGACGAAGCAGAACACCATTTATGGTTTGTGGTAGGTGGCTTTGGTCTATTAGGAAGTGTCCTGATCGCAGTCGTGATGATCGGAGGTTTCCGTCTGACCCAAGCTCTGAGCCTTCGCATTCAAAGACTGACTAAGGCAACCCAGGAATTGGCCAGAGGCAATTTAGCCATTGGTATTCCGGTTGACAGTCAGGATGAAGTAGGGCTTTTAGCTCAGGGATTTAAGAGTATGGCAGAGCAACTTATGGCTCGCGATCGGCAACTGAACCAACAGTTGCAACAACTAGAGAGTACCCTTGAAGAACTGCACCGCACCCAGAGTCAGATGGTGCATCACGAAAAAATGTCGGCACTGGGGCAAATGGTGGCAGGGATAGCGCACGAAATCAACAACCCGGTCAGCTTTATCTACGGCAACCTGTCTCATCTCAACGATCACATCCATGACTTACTGCGATTACTAGATGCCTATCAAAAGCACTATCCCAACCCGTCCCGATCACTTCAAGATGACCTAGACGATGTGGACCTAAACTTCCTACAAGAGGATCTCACTAAGATTCTTAAGTCGATGAAAATGGGCACCAGTCGCATTCGGGACATTGTGGTTTCGTTGCGTAGCTTTTCTCGTCTGGATCACTCGGAATTCAAGGCTGTCGATATCCATGAAGGCATTGATAACACCTTGATGATTTTAGAACATCGCCTTCAAGCCCAGCCAGAACGCCCAACCATTGAAGTAGTAAGAGAATATGGCGAGTTACCGTTGGTAGAATGCTATGCAGGTCAACTTAATCAGGTGTTTATGAACTTGCTATCAAATGCGATCGATGCTTTGGAAGATAGCAATGAAGGACGTAGTTTTCAGGATATTGCTGACCAACCGAATCGGATTTGGATTATGACTACCAAAACAGAACAAGATTGGGTGCAGATTGCGATCGCCGATAACGGTACTGGCATTCCAGAGAAAGCGCGATCGCGCCTATTCGATCCCTTCTTTACTACTAAACCCGTAGGAAAGGGGACAGGATTAGGCTTATCCATTAGCTATCAGGTGGTGAAGGAAAAGCATGGAGGAAAACTGTGGTGTGATTCCACCCTGGGCGAAGGCACGAAGTTTGTGATTGAGATTCCCATAGAGGTCGGACTCAGCCAATAAATAGTTGAGAATCGGTTTGCAGTTTTTCGACTCACTGTCAACCGTCAATAGTCAACTGTCTTCTGACTAAAATACTCTGCTACAATTTTTAAAATCCGCGAGGCAGCCAAACCGTCACCAAAAGGATTAATTGCCATTGCCATTGCGTTGTAAGCTGCGGAATTGCTGAGCAATTCTGCCGCTGCTGTGAAAATTGTATCAGAATTCGTACCGACAAGTTTAGCCGTCCCCCCAGAAATAGCCTCTGGTCTTTCCGTGGTTTCTCGTAATACTAAAACTGGCTTGCCCAAACTAGGTGCTTCTTCTTGCAAGCCGCCGGAATCTGTGAGAATTAAATGACATCTCTGCATCGCTCCTACTAATTCTGCGTAATCTAAAGGTTCAGTTAAAAATACTCTCGGATGGTCGCCCAAAAGAGCTTGCAAAGGTTCTCGAACTGTCGGATTTCGGTGTAGAGGTAAGAGCAAGGCTGTATCGTGAAAATTATCTAAGATTTGGAGAAATGCCTGAGCAATTCCTGCTAAAGGTTCTCCCCAATTTTCCCGGCGGTGAACTGTTGCTAAGATAGTGCGATATTTGCTCCAATCTAAATTAGGAATATTGCATTCTGGTTCGCGTTTGGCTACTGCAAGCAAAGCATCGATTACTGTGTTGCCTGTAAGGTGAATTTCTCCCAAAACGCCCGATCGCCCTAAATTCTCTTGGGCAAGCGCTGTCGGGGCAAAATGCAGCCGTGTGAGCTGAGAAATCAACCGTCGGTTAGCCTCTTCGGGGTAAGGATTGAACACGTCGTCTGTCCGCAATCCGGCTTCTACGTGACCTACGGGTATTTTATGGTAAAATGCAGCCAAAGCAGCGGCAAACGCAGTCGTTGTATCGCCCTGAACTAACACGATTTCGGGCTGCAATTCTTTAAACAAAGCTTCCAAACCCTGCAAACTCCGAGAAGTAATATCCGTCAAGGTTTGCTGGTGCTGCATAATTGCTAAATCCCGATCGGCTTTTAGATCGAACATTCGCATTACTTGCTCGACCATTTCTCGGTGCTGACCGGTTAAAATTACTTGGGTGTCAAAGGTTGGCGAACTTTTGAACCGTTGAATTACTGGGGCTAGTTTAATCGCTTCCGGGCGAGTTCCTAAGACGATGCAAACGCGGTGTGTGGCTTCGGGCATGGTAAAATTAGGTGTAGGTTTATTCATATTGCCGTGTTCGTGGGGGCGGGCTTTGGAGATTGTGGGTTTTACGCAATTATTGTCGGTGAAACCCGCCCTTACAGGATTATTGAGATTAGTACATTTTTGTTAATTGCTTATGCCCTATCGCTACATTCTATTTTACAAACCTTATGATGTTTTAACTCAATTCACTGACAACTCCAACGAAAATAAACGCAGCACTCTCAAAGACTATATTCCTATTCCTAACATTTATGCAGTAGGAAGGCTCGATCGCGATAGTGAAGGTTTGTTGCTGCTAACCGATGACGGACAAATGCAGCACCGCCTCAGTGACCCGAAATTCGCTCATCCCCGCACTTACTGGGTGCAAGTTGAACGAATTCCCGATGCAAGTGCGATCGCAGCTTTGCAGACAGGTGTCACAATTCAAGATTATCGGACTCGATCGGCAAAAGTGCAATTATTGTTAGAAGAACCACCTTTGCCGCCCCGCGAACCGCCGATTAGATTTCGCAAAAACATACCGACAGCTTGGCTGGAAATGACCCTGATAGAAGGCCGCAACCGCCAAGTGCGCCGGATGACCGCAGCAGTAGGGTTTCCGACGCTGCGGCTAGTCAGGAGTGCGATCGGGCATTTGCGTCTGGAAGGCCTCAAACCCGGTGAATGGCGCGAACTAACTCAAGCCGATTTGAGATTTTAGATTTGAGATTTGAGAATTACAGTTAACAGTCTTGACGTTTAGGACATTCTTGATAGTTGAAACTATGACTGTGGCTGCATTTTCCTTCTTCCTTCTTCCTTCTTCCTTCTTCCTTCTGCTTACTTTCGAGGCGGCAAAATAAAACTCTCCTTTCCATTCCGATCTTTTTTTACCTGAGCTCCCAACTTGACAAGAGCTTGTTTCGCCCTTTGACGCACCAATTTATCAGTTGTTTGATCGTAAACCATACTCCAAGCAAGAAACCGCACCGGCACGCTATCGGGATCTCTGCGCAAATACTCAGCAGTTGCTCGAAACATCGGCGCCAATTTCGACCATTCCGGGCTTCCTTGCACCCAATCAGCAGCCATTTCGTGAGAGCGAATTGACTCGGGAATATCCCCCAACAGCAGCAACTCATCAAGACCTTTAGTTCGCCACACTATCCACGATTGGGAATGAATTTGCGGCGAAAGGGCAAGGGCGCTAGTACCGCGCTCTATCAAATTAACAGCAGTTTCAGGCTTTCCCTGATAAAAAGAAATAGCTGTGGAAAGAAACAAATAGATGTCAGCCCACCGCGGGTCGCGCTGCGTAACTATGTCAAAATAATCTTGGCTGAGATTGTAGCCAGTTACATCTCGCGCTTCGTCGTCGCCAAAATACTGCAAAAATTTGAGAAATGTCCAATCTGCAATTAAATTGTCAAACCCAAAACTAGGGATAGTTTTGAGCATTTTCAGCCGCAGGGCTTCTTGCTGCGCTTCTTGCTGTGCGGCTTGTTTGAAACTCGCAGCAGAAATTGCAGAGAGCGGCTTTTGCCCCTGAACGCCAACAGAGGGCATTCCGCCCAACTCCCCGCTCGACTGCATGGCAACGACCCCCGCCAGCGCTGCTAGACCGATAACTCCATTAACTAGCAGGCTCAACCACTTACGCGAAAATTGTTCGATTTTAGCTTCCACGGCACATTTAAATCCAAGTTTTAAATTAAGTTTATTAAAAGAGAGTAGTAATTGGTTGGCGATCGACTAAGAATCTCGTTAAACTGTGCAAAGGGATCGTGGAGCCTCCACACAATAGTTTAAGTAGTAGTGTGAGATTTTTTAGCAATATAAAATCTCAAATCAAAAATCTAAAATCGAATTGAGCCAAATTCAATGAATCAAGCCCGCAGACGCTTTTCTAAGTTACAGGCAGCCCTGTTCAGTGGGGCGATGGCAACAACCGCTTCGATATCTTTACTCGTTCCCGGCCTGAGTCAATCAGTCCGCGCCGAGCTTCAAGATAGCCCCAAAGCTGTCTTAGACGAAGCTTGGCAAATTGTGAATCGAGAGTATGTTGATGGCAGCTTTAACAAGACTGACTGGCAAGTAACTCGCCAAGACTTGCTGAGCAAAAATTATACTTCTCGCGAAGCTGCCTACACCGCCCTCCGCAAAGCCCTAGAGAAATTAAACGACCCCTACACGCGCTTCATGGACCCGAAGCAGTACGAAGCGCTGACGAATCAAACCTCCGGGGAACTGACAGGGGTGGGGATGAGGCTGGAAGAAGACGAGAAAACGAAAGCGATTAGGGTAGTCGAGCCGATGGAAAATTCCCCGGCCCTGAAGGCAGGGATTCAAGCGGGCGATACGATTTTGGTGATTGACGGCAAAGCTACCAAAGGCATGACTGTCTCGGATGCGGCTCAAGTAATTCGGGGCGCTGAAGGCACGAAAGTCACGCTGCGGATTGCTCGTGAGGGCAAAAGCGAGTTTGATATCACTCTGACTAGGGCGAGAATTGAGGTAGCAGCGGTTCGCTACAGCCTCAAGAATGAAGGCGGTAAGAATGTCGGTTACATCCGCTTGCAAGAGTTTAGCTCCCACGCGGGCGAACAAATGCAGGCGGCGATTAAAAAGCTCTCGGATCAGAAAGCTGACGCTTTTGTGTTGGATTTGCGGGGCAATCCCGGCGGCTTGCTGCGAGTCAGCATTGATATCGCTCGGATGTGGATGGATACCGGGGCGATCGTCCGTACAGTCGATCGCGCGGGCGATTCTCAGGAAATGCGGGCAAACCGCACTGCAATCACTGACAAGCCTTTGGTGGTGCTCGTGGACGATAACTCGGCTAGCGCCAGCGAGATTTTGGCGGGTGCTCTGAAGGACAACAAGCGCGCAACTGTGATGGGCGGCCAAACTTTTGGCAAAGCTTTGGTGCAGTCGGTGCATTCTTTGGCTGACGGTTCGGGATTGGCGGTGACGATCGCTCACTACTATACTCCCAACGGTACGGATATCAGCCACAAGGGGGTTACTCCCGATGTTAAGGTCGAAGTAACAGACGAACAAAAGCTGAAATTAGCTAACAAACCGACGTTAGTGGCGACTAAGGACGATCCTGTTTACGCGCAGGCGATCGCACTTTTGCAAACTACTGCTTCGTCTGCCCGTCCGGTTGTTGCTAACGAGCTTGTTCCTGTCAAAAAATAGTTCAAATTGGCAGTCATTCACAATTAGCTTTAAGATAAAACCCGCGCCGGCGGGTTTTGTTTTTTAGTTATTAGTTATAGCAGAAGGAAAAAGAAAGAAGGAGTAAGCGATCGTACCCCTCACCAGAGCGATACAGTCATTGCGACGAAAGACAATCAACCTTTAGCCTTCCTGACTGGTATTAGTAAAACTCTGACTTCTTAAAAAAGTCGGGTATCTAACATATCTCGCATTTTACGTTTAATTAGGTTGACGTACTTAACAATCTGGAGTTAGTCTTAAATCAATCTTAAATTCATATTAAATTTTAAGAATCATGGGTTCTCAACTTCACTGGCAACCTCAACCAATTCACAACGACATATCAAGTCGAGCCGCAGTCTTGCAGTCATCGCTAACCTGGCATCAGACCACGTTTAGTGGAATCTGGTTTGGTAGCTTTGAGTCCGACGATAACGTTCAAGATCATCCCGTCACCATGCTGACTCGCTTCGATCCGGGTGGCTTTTTCCCGCTACACGGACACCCGGGTGGAGAAGAAATTTTGGTACTCCAGGGTAACTTCGCTGATGAAACCGGTGTGTATCCTCCAGGATCTTATATGCTCAATCCCGAAGGGTTTATCCATCGTCCTTATAGCGATGAAGGTTGCCTGACATTTGTTAAATTACGGCAACATGGTGGAACCACTCGCCAGCAGGTGAAAACGAATATTTACGAGTTGTCCTGGCAGCCCGGTGCTATTCCCCAAATTGAAGTAAAGCCCCTTTACGAGCAAGAGGGTTTTCCTGAAAAAGTTTGGGTGGAACGCTGGCAACCTGGCACAGCCTTGTCGAACGTAGTTGAATCTGAGGTGAAAGAAATCTTTGTCATCGAAGGCGCTTGGAGTGATGAGTTAGGAGATTACCCAACTGGTAGTTGGCTGCGGTATTCACCCAATTCTCCCTATAGTCCGTCGTCGGCAACTGGTTGTCTGGTTTATGTGAAGACTTATCCTCTAAATTCAACCCGATTTATTGTTGGAAAAGACTTTCGACAGCCTTTTGAGACAACGGAGTCTTGTGCCTAAGGATTCGCAGTGTAAATTGTTAGACAAAACTTCCCATTTGCGGGGGCTGGACTATAATGGCCAATTGCTAGAAAATGGTTTGTAATAACAGCCAACTATTTAATCCTACTATAATACTAGCGACTAACCAAGCTACTGCTTTGAGCCAAAATGGATTCACAAACTCTCCCATTAAGCGGCGGTTTGAGGTAAACATTACCAAGGGAATTACGGCAAAAGGTAATTGCAAACTGAGAATCACTTGACTGAAAACCAGCAAATTAGTTGTACTACCTTCACCGAACAGGATAATAGAGATCAAAGCTGGTACAATTGCCACCATTCGAGTCAGCAACCGCCGCAACCAAGGCCGCAGACGAAAATTCAAAAACCCTTCCATCACAATCTGTCCTGCTAGAGTTGCAGTCAAGGTTGAGTTCTGCCCCGAAGCCAATAAAGCAAAGGCAAAAATGGCACTGGCTGAACCCACACCCAACACCGGAGAAAGCAGTTTGTAAGCATCTTGAATTTCAGCTACTTCTTGATAGCCCGAAAAGTGAAATGTTGCAGCAGACAATATCAGAATTGCTGAATTAATAAACAAAGCTATTGACAGCGCTACGGTAGAATCAATTGTGCTAAATTTAATTGCTTCCCATTTTTTCTCGGAAGTTTCTTGCCAAGCACGAGTTTGCACGATCGACGAATGCAAGTAAAGATTGTGCGGCATCACAGTTGCCCCTAAAATACCAACCGCAATATAAAGCATTCCCTGATTTTGCAAAATCTCTAGCTTCGGAACATAACCGAGTAAAACTCCTCCGGCATCTGGTTTGGCAAAAAATATTTCGGCAATAAAACAACCGCCAATAATTGCAATAATCGTAATTACCAAAGCTTCGATATAACGAAAGCCTTTCCCTTGTAAAAATAACACCATCATCACATCTAGCGCAGTGATGCACACTCCCCAAACTAAGGGTATGCCAAATAGCAATTGCAGTCCGATCGCACTTCCAACAAGTTCAGCTAAATCGCAAGCCGAAATAGCAATTTCACAAAGTATCCACAGCAAAAAACTAACTCGCGGACTGAAATAATCTCGACAAGCTTGTGCCAAATCTCGTCCCGTTGCCACTCCTAAACGCACGCAGAGTGATTGCAGCAAAATTGCCATCAAATTAGATAGCAAAATCACACTTAATAGCGCATAGCCAAACTTTGCTCCCCCCGCTAAGTCAGTCGCCCAGTTCCCGGGGTCCATGTAACCGACTGAAACCAAATATCCAGGCCCTCCGTAAGCCAGCATCGTACGCCAGAAACCTTTGCTGTTGGGAACGGGGATGCTGCGGTGAACCTCTGGAAGGCTGGGTCTGTTTTCGGGGTCAGTCATTGGTTTTACCGTTAAATAATTTTCATATTCTTTTCATAATCTCACAAAGGTAGCGGAATTTCATCAGTCGGATCGAAATCCGGCAGAGTCACCGTATATATTAAGTTGTGTATATTTTGGAGGTGGAACCGAGGTGCGTGCGATCGACTATGATGAGGTCGATCGGCAAAAATCACCCTTGTCTGGGAATACTTTATTTCAAAACTCTAGTAGCATTGAAAATAGCAGCTAAAGCCACCCCAACATCAGCAAAAACTGCTTCCCACATGGTAGCTAACCCAAAAGCACCCAAAGCAATAAATATGCCTTTGACTAACATGGCAAAAATGATATTTTGCCAGACAATATTGTGAGTTTTCCGGGCAATTTGGATGGCTTCAGCCACCTTTGACGGTGCATCTGACATAATTACAACATCGGCAGTTTCGATCGCCGCATCCGAACCCAAACCCCCCATCGCTATGCCCACATCAGCTCTAGCAAGCACTGGTGCATCATTAATTCCGTCTCCGACAAAGACAATTTTATCGCCTTTTTTAGATTGACCCATCAGTTTTTCGATCGCCTCGACTTTTCCTTCGGGTAATAATTCGGCTAAATAGGAATCTAAACCGAGCTTTTTCGCAACACTATCGGCTACAGCTTGATTATCTCCTGTGAGCATCACGATTCGCTCAACACCCAGTTTCTTGAGGTCGCGAATAGCCTGTACTGCGTCTTCCTTAAGCTCGTCAGCAATCAAAATATACCCAGCGTAGCGGTTGTCTACCGCTAAATGCACGATCGTACCTTCAGCATTGCAAACATCGTGAGCAATGTTTTCTCGATGCAGCAAACGGTCATTTCCCGCAAGCACAATTTGATTATTTAATTTGGCTCGGATGCCGTGTCCCGCTATTTCTTCGTAATCTTTCACATCCGATGAATCTATTTTTCCGCCGTAAGCTTCCAGAATAGATTTCGCGACAGGGTGATTGGATTGAGATTCTACTTTAGCCGCTATTGCCATTAAATCAGTTTGGGAAAACCCATTCTGAGGCACAATTTGTGCTACTTTAAAAACTCCTTTTGTCAGAGTTCCTGTTTTGTCCAAAACAACTGTCTTGACTGCTGTAAGGGTATCTAAAAAAGTCGAACCTTTAACCAAAATACCGCGCTTGGCTGCACCGCCAATTCCCCCAAAGTATCCCAGAGGAATGCTAATCACCAATCCGCAAGGACAGGAAATAACTAACAAGACTAGGGCGCGGTAAACCCATAAAAAGCGATCGGCATTAGTTGCTCCTGAAATCAACAAAGGCGGAATTAAAGCCACTGCTAGCGATGCAAATACTACAAAAGGCGTGTAGT
Source organism: Microcoleus sp. MOSTC5 (assembly GCF_036701825.1). Classification (NCBI taxonomy): domain Bacteria; kingdom Bacillati; phylum Cyanobacteriota; class Cyanophyceae; order Oscillatoriales; family Microcoleaceae; genus Microcoleus; species Microcoleus sp. MOSTC5. The sequence continues at coordinate 14,619 of NZ_JAUBRK010000099.1, forward strand.
AACTGGCAAATTTGGTGATAAATTTCTCAGTTTCAGCTTTTTTACTTCTGGCATTTTCTACTAATTCCAGAATTCGGGAGATTGAAGATTCGCCGAAGAGTTTGGTAACTTTGACGGTGAGAACTCCTGTCTGGTTAATTGTTCCCGCTAAAACTGTTTCTCCAACTTTCACGGTTCGAGGTACTGATTCTCCAGTTAGTGCAGATGTGTCAATCTGAGAGTTGCCGTCTATAATTTCACCGTCTAAGGGAATCTTTTCTCCCGGTTTGACAAGGATGATATCGCCGACGGCTACGGTTTCTGGCGAAACTTTTCTGATGTCGCCGTTGTCCTTGAGGTTGGCATAATCTGGGCGAATTTCTAAAAGCGATTTGATCGATTGACGCGATCGCCCGATCGCAAATTCTTGAAAAAGTTCGCCGATTTTGAAAAACAACATCACCCCGACTGCTTCAGGGAGTTTGTGTATGGCTACAGCGCCCAGTGTTGCTATAGTCATTAAGAAATTTTCATCAAAAAATCGACCTCGCAGAATATTGCGACCCGCACTGGTTAAAACATTCCATCCGCTTAAAAGATAGGCTGGGATGAAAACTAGATATTCACCTATAGAATAGGGCGTGTTGTGCAGTTTTTCTTCAAAAATTAAACCGCCGACAAATAGTACAACAACCAATATCACAGGAATCAATTCTTGCTTGAGGTTAAAATCTCCGTTCCCGTGGTCGTGGTCGTGGTCGTGGTCGTGGTTATGATTCTCATGGCTGTGTTCGTGGTGGTCGTCGTGACTACAGCAGCCGGAATGGCTCGATTTGGCTTTTTGCATGGTTTTTCCTGGGTTTATTCTAACACATGATAGTATGAATACATATTCATATTATATAGGCAAAAATAAAATATAGTAGATTTTGAGTTAAAAATCTACTATATTTTATAAAAATATTGTTAAGTTGGTAGGGAACGTTACGAGGGATTAAGAGTAATAACTATTCTCAGTTTCCGATTGAGAGAGAGAATGATTATCCATAGTCCTTAGTGATTAACTAATTAAGCCGCCGGATAAATTCTAAAGGCAAACCATCAGTATCGGCAATAAAAGCTACTTCGTAAACATTTTGCCCGATCGCCTGTTGAGTCGGTTCTAATAAAACTTTCAAAGCTTGAAACTGATTTGGTTGGTCTTTAGCAGCTTCCTCAAACCCCTCTTTCAGAGACTGCAACCAACTAGGCAAGTCAGTTGTCGCCTCAGTTAAATCGAAAGATAAATGATAATATCCAACATAATGCTCGTCTCCGAAAGCATCCGGTGCGGGTTTGGGTTCCGGGATTTGAATTAGTTCGATGCGTCCGTTGAGACCTTCCATCCAACAGGCTAGGGTGTAACCTGTGGTAAAGCGATCGCTCACAGTAAATCCCAACTGTTCGTAAAAGGCGATCGCCCGGTGAATGTTAGCAGTGCGAATCGAGGCGTGGTGCATTCGATTTTAGATTTTAGATTTTAGATTTTAGATTTTAGATTTTAGAAGGGAAGTAGGAATTCCGGTTTAGGATTTTAGATTTTAGAGGGTAAATTCGTAATTCGGAATTAAAAACGGTCGCATCTTTAGCGCGAAAGCAATAGAGCCTTCTTGCCTCTTGCCTCTTCCCTCTTCCTTCTTCCCTCTTCCCTCTTCCCTCTTCCTTCTTCCTTCACTTATTCAAACAACCGAAAATAGGGATATCTAATCGGAACTCCCGGCTCTTTTTCCAAATCAAAATTAATCACTTCCCAGCAAGGGTCCTCTTGAGGATCGGGGCTAAAATCCACAGGCAAACCGTACAACCTCGGCCGCGGCGATTCCGACTGGCCCCGCCAAGGCGTGCTGCGTTCCAAATAAGCGCTGATTAAGTCGCGATAGCGTTGAGCAACGATCACGCGAGTTGCTCGGTAGCCTTGAGTATAAAGTCGATCGAGCGCTTCGTGAATTTCAAACCGAATCCCGTCCGGGTGCGTGTGCTGGCGATACCATTCACTCTCCCAGCGGCGCCAGTGTCGCCCAGACTGAAGGTGAACCAGTTCCCCAGTTTTTGGATCTGCCTCAAATGCCCCGTGACGCGGACACAAATAGGTATCCGTGAGCGTTAGAGCCGGAATTGTTTGGCGACAGTGGGGACACTGAATTTCCGGGCCAAACATCGGGTATTGCAAGGCAACTTCAATCATTTATTTGCGTCCCAGCATATTTTCTCTGCAAAAGTGGGTAGAGTCGATAGGGGCATTTCTACCCCTACCTCTCTTTCAGAACCGGACATGAAACTTTCGCTTCATCCGGCTCC
>NZ_JAUBRK010000167.1:0-1591 GCF_036701825.1 Microcoleus sp. MOSTC5
AAATAGTTGTCTGTGCTGGCAGCGCTGGGAGCTGCATTGCTGGGATTGCCCAGGAGCAAGTTGCGGTTGTTGGTTGCTGAAGCTACGGGATTTTGCGCTGTGGGTGCAGGTTTTTGCTTTGGCTTTTCGATCCCTGGTTTACGGGAAACTCGCGGTAGTGAAGATGGCGGGGCTGATGTCAGATTGCAGCCAGCCATCATCCCCAAAATCAGAGCGATCGCCCCCAACTGCCGTATTTTCTTCATGCTGCACCGCTCCCTTACGAGTCCAGTGCCAGCTTACCAACATATGCACCCAACATTCCAGGAACTCAAGAATGCAGCGATTGACGGGAAAGGTAACTGCTGCACATAAGAGAAAAAAGTCGCAACATTCAAACATACAACCATTCAAATGTTCAAACGTTTAAATGGTTGTATTGGCACTAAGCTGCTGGAGGTATTGAGCGACGGACTTTTCAACCAGCTCGCTGATTTCTTCACCTGACTGTGCGGCAGCAGATTTGAGGTCGCGGTGCATTTGTTTGGGCAGGTAAACAGTAGCCCTGACAAAGTTTGGGTCTTTGCTTTTGGGTAATGCCGGAGTTGGTGCAGGTTCGAGATCGGGTTCGCCTGGTTTGAGTTTCTTCGCCTTCAGTAAATCATCAAAGCGGCTCATGGCAATATCTCCTTGCCGACAGCGGCATAACAACCCCAAGCAGCTTTGGCGTAAGGGTCTTTGATAGCGTTTACAGGAACCCCGGCGAGGGCAGCTTTTTGAAATACTGCTAGCCGCCTGATCTCAGCTTTGAATATCGGCAACTGGGCTTTCTCGATCGTTCTCCGAGACTCAATCCCGACTTTACTAGGAGCAGGTGGGATGAGGGTGAGCAAAATGCGGTAATTCGATTTTAGGGAATGCAGAGCTTCCACCATTTGCACCATCGCGCTCAGGGCCATCGCATCGGGAGAACTCGGTAATATCAGCAAATCGCACCCTTCAGCTACAGTTTTGAGTTCGTCGGGGTTTGGTCGAGCCGGCGTGTCTATCACGATGTGCTCGTAATCTCTGGCAAAGCGAACTCCTTGCTTTTCATCCACTACTTTGAACGGGAGGGAACCCCGCGCAGCCCAATCCAAAGCACTGCGGTTGAGGTCGCCGTCTACCAAAAGCGTGGGCGCTTTGGTTTGCAGGTAAGCCGCCAAGTGCAGTGCTGTAGTTGTCTTGCCGACTCCGCCCTTGAATGAGGCGATTGTCACGATCATAGGTTTATCGATACGTTGATTAACTCAACTTTACCTCTTAATCATCTAAATGTCTAGACATTTAAATGGTTGAACGTTTAAAATAATGCCGTATCTAGCCAGTTATAGGGCGGGTTGGCTCGGCTAATTAACGATAACAACGTAGCGTTCGGTTGTAGGCGATGAGAGGCGGTGGATCTTCCCACAAATCAAAGCAGCTACATTGTTCTACCTCAATCTGGATTCGGATGGTAAAAGTTGCCCTTTTTGTGCCATGCTCTTGAACCAGGATCTCGCCGTTTGCTCCATTCAACAAAGGAACTGCTGCCTTTAGCAGCAGCAGTTTCAATAGTTTCGGCACTTACTCC
>NZ_JAUBRK010000168.1:0-1589 GCF_036701825.1 Microcoleus sp. MOSTC5
TTGGAGTTTAGACTAAACGGTGCTTCACGCACCCAAGCCGCTCAATCATGTAAGACAGACAAATGAGCTGCGTTGAGTGCGAATTCCGTTTCCTTGGTTCGTCTCCCGTTTGACGGGCAGGGTAAAATAGCTTGCCAAAAAAACTGCCTGCGATTGATTCAACAGGCAGCACCTTGACAGAAAATTGAGAATTCACCAAAAAATCTCAAATCTGCCTGCAATGAATTTTCAACAATTACAGCTATTTCGTCAACAAGCTTATCAATGCCTTGGTCTTGCCAAGGATGCCACCTTTGAACTAGCAGATGCAGCGATGACGACGCGCCACGTTTCATGTTTAGCAGATGTGGCTCTCAATCCCTTATTTCGGCGTCAGTGGTCAAGTATTTATGAAGCGCTACAAGATTGTAGACCAGACCCAGAACAATTGATGCAACTATACATCAAACAGATGTCACAAGTGGAACGCCCGGTATTAGCTATAGACCATACAGCATGGTTGAGACCCCATGCAGCTACCCTCAAAGAGCGCACCTATGAACATCAACCCAATGCCTCGCCTCACGGCGTACCTGTTGGTATCGGTCAAGGATATAGTACGATTGCCTGGATACCTTCATCTCAAGAAAGTTGGGCGCTGCCGTTGCGACATGAACGTATTACCAGTTGGGAAAATCCGATAGGTAAAGGCGCTCAACAACTAGGACAAGTATGTCAATCCCTTGAGCATCGACCACTAGCCCTGTTCGATAGTGAATATGGGTGTGCGACTTTGTTAGAAGCAACCGCAACCATTGATGCTGATAAACTGATGCGCATTCGTTCCAATCGTTGCTTGTGGTCAGCACCTCCACCTTATACTGGTAAAGGACGACCAAAAACTCACGGGGACAAATTTAAACTTAACGACCCTAAAAGTTGGTGGAAACCAGAACAAACTTTCTTAACCCAGGAACTCAAAAGGGGTCGAATCAGGCTAAGACAATGGGATAAGTTGCATTTTCGAGCCACTGCCCAATATCCGATGAGCCTGATTTTAGTAGAACGCTTAGAAGCTGAAACAGACCAATTAAAAACTCAACCTTTGTGGTTAGTTTGGGTCGGTTGCCAAATGCCACCTCTGAATGAAATTTGGCAACAATATCTACGTCGCGAAAGCGATTGAGCATTGGTATCGCTTAGCTAAGCAAACCTTGCATTGGACAATTCCACAGTTAAGTACCCCGCTCGCAGTGTCAACGGTGGAGCGATTTGATGCCATTGCTCACCTGGCAATTATGGCTAGCGAAAGATTTGGTTAGAGAAACTTGCTTACCTTGGCAAAAACCGCTCTCTCAATTGACGCCGGGAAGGGTCGCACAATCAATGCTTCCACTTTTAATCAAGATTGGGACTCCGGCTGTTGCCCCCAAACCGCGAGGAAAGTCGGCCGGATGGCCTACCGGAAAACCTCGGACTCGAAGATGTCGGTATCCTGTGGTTAAAAAGGGTAAAGGTCAGTTCCAAAATTCATCAAAATTCACAAGTTAACCTCTCCATCTCTCTGCGATCAACCATCTGATCAACCATTTTTTCCCCTCAGCATTAGC
>NZ_JAUBRK010000169.1:0-1568 GCF_036701825.1 Microcoleus sp. MOSTC5
CGTAAAGAATTGCAACTGCTCTAGTTCTTCAGGGGTCATGGGTTTTTTTCTCGACTTTTTTTGACGCTTTTATTGATTTTAACTATTTTACACTTATTCGGATATTTACAAAACCGGGATGCTCCCAAAGGTTCATGACTAAAAAAGTGATAGCAATAGTTGTTTGTGAAGTATTATCAAGTTTTGCCATGATTCGATTGAGACCAAATCTTCGTTTACCTTCCCCGAATTTACCCTCAATCGCATTCCTAATTCTGTCATCTTCCAATGCTTGCTTCTTTTTTTCTTTACTAACATTTACTGGACGTCTTCCTAAAGGTGGCCCACTGATTCTAATGCCTTTTTCATGACACCAAGCTCGGTTTTCTCTGGTACGATAAATTCGATCTGCATGAACGGACTCTGGATAATATCCTGTGAAGCTATGATATGCTTCTACTTGTGCTTTTAGGTCTCCTGATTCGTTGAAATTATCCCAGCTCATCCGGTCTAAAAATACATATCCTTCAAAACAGCTCGCTGATAGTTTAGCTCCAAATTCTACGCTTTTTCCGGCTTTTTCTCTGACTATGGGACGGATATGGGGTTGGCTTAAACTTACTATTCTATCCTCAATGCTCTGTTTATTATTGTCAAATAACCATTGCTGTTGGCGATAAACTTCTGTGAGGACTAGCAAAGTTTTATATTGCTTTTTATTCAAACCTTCTAAGGTCGAACCTGAATCAATTAGCTGTTCAATATGAGCCAAGTTTCTTTTAATATATTGGAGTTGTTTTTTAATTGCTTGTCTTTTTTTGTTTCGGGATGGTCTTCTTTGTTTGGCTATTAATAAGTAATCTTTTCGAGCGAGATTACGGTAGGTTCTGGGTTTTTTATTGGTTTGATATTTGATCTGTTTATACAGGATGTCTATAATTTTTTCGGTATGAACTCTGGCTCCACTTAATAGTCCTAAGTCGGTCGGGTAACTAATGTCTGCTGGGGCGCAGGTCGCATCTATGATTAATTTTCCACTATTGACTGACTTATTTTTGGCGTCCGAATCCTTTTTTTTTTCCGTTTTAACTGGGGTGAGGGAGCGTATTTTTTTGACCATTCGCTCGTTCACTTTATTAATTAGGTTGGGACTAATTCGTTGCCGAAAGTGAACTAATAGTGATGGGTCAAATGGCAGCTCGTTACTGTAACTTGATTGACCGATAAAGTATTGCAGATACGGGTTTTCCCGGATTTGTTCGACTGTCTCCGATCGCTAATTCCGAGTTTTTCTTTGATGATTAATGCCCCCAACGCCATCCGAAAGGATTTGGCCGGTGCCCCCATTTCTGTGGGGAAGTTTTTAGCATATTCTGCTTCAAATTCTGACCACGGGATAAGTTCGGCCATTTTTACCCAACGGTTAAGGAGTGACAATTTTCCACAGGAGGGGAGTTCAAAGTCGGAAGGTGAGTGGGTAGCAAGCTCAGCTTTTCTGTACACGATCGCAGGTGGTGATGCACGGGTTTGTCGGGTGAGGTTCGAGGGTCGCCCCTCTCCCCTCCCCTAAGAACGCAGCATGAGAGTTT
>NZ_JAUBRK010000002.1:0-79818 GCF_036701825.1 Microcoleus sp. MOSTC5
TAGACTCGAACTCATGCACTGGCTAATTTCATAAATTCCTTTTTTTGTCAACTCCTAATACTGAACCGACGCCCTAGCACTGTGGAGTCAATCTAAAATCTAAAATCTAAAATCTAAAATCGACTGACGCACGCTACTACTTATACACTTTGTCGATCGGAATCTGAATCCTAAAAGTCGTTCCGCATCCTATGGAGGAAATACACTCAATCTTGCCATTGTGCTTTTCCACCACAATCGAGTGCGCGATAGACATTCCCAAACCCGTTCCTTTTCCCACAGCTTTTGTAGTAAAAAACGGGTTAAAAATGCGATCGACTATCGCCTCGGGAATGCCCGTACCGTTGTCCGAAATTTCCACTATCGCAGTCTTCTGGGCCGTTACACCAGTGAAAATAACAATCCGGCCGTTCTCGATCTGCGATTGTGGAACCGATAACTTTTGATATCGTTCTTCAATAGCATCAATTCCATTAGCAATAATATTCATAAACACCTGATTCAGTTGGCTCGGATAGCACTCTACCAGCGGCAGTTTCCCGAACTCCTTAATTACTTCAATTTCCGGGCGGCTGTCCCGACTCTTCAAGCGGTGCTGCAAAATTAACAAAGTGCTTTCAATTCCCGCGTGAATATCGACCGGCTTCATTGCCGATTCGTCCAGCCGCGAGAAATTCCTGAGGGACAAAACAATTTGCCGGATGCGCTCGGTTCCTACCTGCATAGAACCCACGAGTTTTCTTAAATCCTCAGCCATGAAATCCAAATCTATCTCTTGAATGCGATCGACAATTTTTGAATTTGGTTCGGGATACTCCTGTTCGTAAAGAGTCACCAGATCGAGCAACTCTTTTGTATACTGGTTGAGATAATCAATGTTAGCGTGAATGAAGTTAACGGGATTATTAATTTCGTGAGCGATGCCGGCAACTAATTGCCCCAAAGAAGACATTTTTTCAGTTTGAATGAGCTGAGTTTGAGTAGATTGCAATTCTAGCAGCGCTGACTCTAAATCTCGAGCTTTTTCTCTTTCTCGTCCCTCGCTTTGTCGCAGTGCTTCCTCTGCTTGCTTGCGAGTCGTAATATCCTGGGAAACTCCAATTATTACCTTAGCCTGACCGTCAGCATTCCTGCTAAAAATACTATCCCGACTTTGCAGCCACATAATTTGACCGTCTGCTGCCCGTATCCGGTACTCAATTTCCCTAGTTTCGCCATCTTCAATTCCTGCAAAGCTCGCGTGATGTTTCACAATTTTATGGAAATCTCCAGGGTATATTAACTGAGGCAGGAGTGACGAATCCATCGCTGTAATTTCGTCGCTGGTATAGCCCAAAAGCGCGAACATTGAAGTATTAGTGTAGATATTTCGCTGTTCTTCCAAGTCGTAGAGATACAAAATACCGGGAGTAGCATCGGCTACTTTTTTAATGAACTGCTGGCTTTCTTGCAAAGCTAATTCAGCTTGTTTGCGATCGGTAACATCAATGGTGATGCCGTCCCAAAGAATATCGCCGTTTTCTTTAGCTTCAGGACGCGAATTTGTCTGAAACCAGCGAACCTCGCCCGAAGGCAGCACCAGCCGTCCTTCCCAGTGCCAAGGTTGCAAAGTTTGCGCTGAAATAGCAATAGATTCGTAGTAATTTTGGCGCTCGTCGGGATGAACCAAATCTGTTAGCAAAGCCGAATTTTGCAGAACAGCTTCTGGTTCTAACTCAAACATTTCTAGGGAAGCAGGACTCATGTAAGGGAAACTAACAGAGCCATCTGCACGCAACAAACATTGATAAATGATTCCCGGCAAATTAGCAGACAGCTTTTGGAATCTTGCCTCACTTTCCCGCAGTGCTTCCTCTGCTTGTTTGCGCTCCGTAATGTCAGTAATTGAACCAACCATGCGGACTGCTGTTCCAGATGCGTCCCACAAAGCTTGTCCCCGACTGAGTATCCATTTGTAGGCGCTGTTATAGCACCAGCAGCGGTATTCGATGATGTAATGCGGCGTTTTCTTGTTTAAATGGTCTTGGAGAGCTTGCATTACTAAGGCTAAATCCTCGGGATGCGTGCCCCTTTTCCATTCGTCCAAGTAATCTAAAATTGAGCTGTTTTCGTATCCGGTGATTTCCTTAAATCGCTCGGACAAGAACACTTCCCCTGTTTGCAAGTTCCAGTCCCAAATTCCGTCATTGTTGCCTTTGAGTGCTAACTGCCAGCGTTCTTCAGTTTGCATCAATTGAGCAGTTCTCTGTTTGACTCTATTTTCTAGCTCTTGATTGAGTTGTTTGAGACTTTCTTCTGCCTGTTTGCGTTCGATCGCAATTCCTGCTAAATTTATGACCGCTTCTATCAATTGCAGCTCAAAAAAATGGGAGCTGCGCGGTTGGGCATAATACATTCCAAAAATTCCCAGAACTTGACCCTGAGATGAGAAAATAGGAGTAGAAAAGCAAGCTTTCAGTCCAAAACTCAAGGCTAAATCTCGATAATTTTCCCACAAAGGATCGGTGGCAATATCTGTAACGATCACCTGTTGGCAGCGAAAGGCAGCAGTGCCGCAGGAACCGACATCCGGGCCGATGGCTGTGCCGTGAATAGCAGCATTGTAACTGTCGGGCAAACTCGGGGCGGCTCCGTGCAGTAAATGTTCGCCGTCTGGAGCTAGAAGCAAAATCGAACCCATGACATCTCTAGATTGCTGTTCGATAATTTCAACTAAAGTATTTAAAGTATCGCCCAGAGGAGCGCCCTTAGCAATCATTTCTAAAATTTGTTTTTGACCGGTCAACCAATTTTCAGCTTGCTTGCGCTCCGTAATGTCGCGGGCTACCACCAGAACCGTGTTTTCTTTCATTGGCGAAATGGTAGTGGCAAACCACGTTTGTACGCTGGCAATTTCCAGGTTATATTCAAAAGTACAGGTTTGATTTGTACCAAGGGCGGTGCGAATTTTATCCTGAAAAATATCTGCAATTTCTGGCTCGAATACTTCGCTGATTTTTTTGCCGACAAGTTCTGCCGGCGGTTTGTATAAAAGTCCAGGATTTGTCGGGGCAATTTTCAGGTAGCGTCCCTCAATATCAATCACCAAAATTACGTCGTTCATGGCAGCGAACAAAGCTGTAAGTTCCGCTTCAGAAGCTTGCAGGGCGATTTCAGCTTGTTTGCGATCGCTAATATCCGTCCCGATACAAAGCAGTCCTGCCAAATTTCCATTCGCATCTAGTAAAGGTTTATTTGTCCACGCTATCCACACCCTTTCTCCATTGCTGCGGATGTTTTCCTTTTCGTGTTGGAAGTATTTTTCCGGCTGTGCCAAAAAATCTCGAATCATTGCCGCGAGGTCACTTTCGGAGAAATCTGTTTTCGGTATAATTGTGCCGATCGCACTTTTGCCGATGATTTCTGCTTCTGAATACCCGAAAAAAGCTTCACCAAACTCGTTAAAAAAAGTAATCTTGCCTTCACTGTCTAACTGCACAATAATGCTGTTAGCATTCTCAACGAGTTGCCGGTACTTAGCTTCGCTTGAACGCAGTTTCGCACGGCTGTACACCCAGCTAAAAACCCCCACCCCGCTCAAAAGTGCCAGCAAGTCGCCTCCAAAGAGCAGCCACCCCCGAAACGGCGAATTCGCAGGCCATCCTCCTGCCGGAATTGCTGCTAACTGCCAGGAACCGTTGGGCAAAGTCACTTCCAGCACCACGGGATTGTCCTGAAAAATTGACTCGTCACCGAAAAACACTGCGCCGGATGCTCCCCTCCCGTCTTTGCCCCGCAGAGCGTATTGCAGCTTAGCTGAGGAGTCGTTGAGTCCTGCTTCCTCAATCAGGGAATTTTTGTCGATGATCAGACCTGTCAAGCCCCAGTAAACTCCTGTTTCGGGCTCGGCGCCGGAGGGTGTGAGAAAAATCGGCGATCGGCTGATAAACGTCTCGTCCCCCTCCAATAATTTCACGGGCCCGGCCAGCAAAGTTTTTCTGGTGTTGATGACATCTTCGACCATTTCCCGCTGTTCGGGTAGCGCGGTCAAGTCAACGCCGATCGCCACTTCATTTCCGTCTCGCGGATAAAGGTAAGCGACCGTCGTGCCTTTAACTAAAGTTATGGCGCGAATGCCCGGTTGCTGTGCCATCAGAATTCTCGCCGTCGCTGCAAACTCGGCTTCGGTGATATTTGGGTTATTGGAAAGATAAGCCCCCAAACCCCGCATCAAAAACAGCCGGGAATTCAAAGAGCTTTCCAGCTTAGAACGGACTGTGCTGAGCCGATCGAGGGTGCTAGCGCGGTTGTACTGACAAAACCGCTGTTGTTCCGATCTGTCTAAAATACCAACTCCGATCAAAATGGCTACTGATGCCGAAATTGCTGCTAAATAGGGTAAAATTTGAAATTTTTTAATCTTAAAGTATTCCATCTGCCGGCGGTTTAAGGTAGATCTTTACGTCTTTAGATAGATTTAGTTTAGTTCCATTTTTATAGGCAGATGCAAGATTTCCGGGATACCGGGCTTTTGGCGAGCCGGCGCGAGTTTTTTGTGTTCTAGGACGCCCGCCGAACGCCGGCGATATGTAAACCTCTAATCCTCAATTCTACGGAGAAAGTTTTAAATCTCAAATCGACTGACCGAAAGTAATGTGATCGTAAGCCCCCGAATTCATTCCTTCGCAGACTCAGAACGGGATCGATCTAAAATCTAAAATCTAAAATCTAAAATCGACTGACTCGCCATTTATCGGGGAGGGTGCGCGCTGCCGTACCACAGTGGTGGGGGAGCGCGTACCCGAAAGACGGGAATTATTAGCTAAAATATGGTTAGCAATAATTTTTTTCAGCGCTACGGCGAATCAAAATAGGGGCAATTTGATGCAAGAACAGTTGATGGAAGCGATCGCACCTTACCGCGATCGCGTGGATTATCTGGAAGTTCGCCTCGAACAAAGCGAGTCAACTGCGATTAGTTTTCGCGGCCCTCAGTTAGATGCTGTCAACCGCAGTTTTAGTCTCGCCGGCGGCATCCGCGCCTGTCACAAAGGCGGCTGGAGCTTTGTAACTTTTAACGGTTTAGCTGAGTTAAAAGATCGCATTGAAGAAGCTGTCGTTCAGTCTCGTTTGGTTGGCAGCGAAAAAACTCTACTAGCAGATGTCACCCCGATTCAAGATTATGTAGCAGTGGAATTGGGTCGCGATCCGCGCTCTATTACTCTAGCCGAAAAGCGAAAATTGCTCGAATCTTACAACCAGTTGCTGTTAGATTACGACCCGCGAATTCAGACGACAATGGCTGGTTACAGCGACAGATTCGGCATTACTTATTTTGTGAATTCTCAAGGTACTTGCATCGCTCAAGAGCGCTTGGACGTGACCGGGCGTTTCGGGGCGATCGCCCGCGGCGAAGGCGGTGTCGTCCGCCAAGGGTTTGAGTCGATTCACTCGCGATCGGATTACGATGTCTTGACAAATATTGAAGATCGTGTTAAGAGTGCTGCGGTTCGAGCAGTGGGCCAACTAGAGGCAAAATCGGTGAAAGGCGGTCAGTATCCGGTGATTTTAGACCCTTATTTGTCGGGGGTTTTTATTCACGAAGCTTTCGGGCATTTGTCGGAAGCAGACGGCATTTACGAAAACCCGAAAATGCAGGAATTGCTGACTTTGGGCAAGCCTGTGGCGATCGAACAATTGAATGTAATTGACGACGCAACTGTGCCGGGATTGCCGGGAACTTTGAAATACGACGACGAAGGTGTGCCGGCTCAGTGCAAGCATTTAATTAAAAATGGAGTTTTAACGACTCGGATGCACAATCGCGAGACTGCGGGCAAAATGGGCGAAAGTCCGACAGGAAATGCCCGGGCTTTGAGTGCTACTTTTATGCCTTTGGTGCGGATGACTAATACTGCGATCGAGTCTGGCGAACATTCTTTTGACGAAATGGTTGCCGACATTGACGAAGGAGTGTATGCAGTGCGGATGTTGGGAGGACAAACCAACGGCGAAATGTTTACCTTTGCGGCGGCTCAAGGGTTCATGATTCGCGACGGCAAATTGGCTGAACCGGTGAGCGATGTCACTTTAAGCGGCAATGTATTTCAGACGTTAAAGGATATTGAGTCGATAGGAAACGACTCGGTTTATGCCTACGGCGGTTGCGGTAAAGGCGGCCAGAGCGGTTTACCCGTAAGCGTCGGCGGCCCCCATTTGCGGATTAAAAATGTCGTCGTCGGAGGAAGATAATCATTAGTGATTAGTCATTAATTATTAGTTCAAAACTTACGCAACTGGCACATGGTGAAGGCGTGTTCGCGCCCTCACGCCTCGCCTTAACCAGTCCGGAACACTGACAAGTTGACCGACGACTCAAAATCTACTTTCGAGGGCTTCAGCTAGGTCGTTTGGTGTTTGGGAGACTTCATAAATTACAGAGAAATTGGGGAAGTGCGATCGCGATCTAGATTCTACCAGGCTTTACCCTGGTTTTTTGTTGAATTCTCCTTAAGTTGCCTCCCTCTTTACCTGAGCGCGTTGCCTAATGGGAATCTCAATCACAAATTCTGCACCCCTATCTGCTGGCTGCGATAAACATCTCAAATCTCCGCCGTGCTTATCCACCACAATCTGATAGCTAATAGATAATCCCAAACCAGTGCCTTGACCCACAGGTTTAGTTGTGAAGAAAGGACTAAACAGATGCGTTCTTACATCACTTGTTATCCCCAGCCCGTTGTCTTTAACACTGATTCTTACCCAATTGTCATTCAGCATAGAAGTACGAATTGTAATCGTACTAGGATCGTTTTTTATTTGCTCCAGGCTGCGTTTTTTGTCATAGTAATTCAAGCCATCAATGGCATTGCTCAGCAAATTCATAAATACCTGATTCAACTGAGAGGCATAACATTCTATTTTTGGCAAATCTCCGTATTCTTGAATAATTTGAATAGGTGGACAATCCGGCTTAGGCTTGAGCCGACTCTGCAAAATGACTATAGTGCTGTCGATGCCATCGTGAATATTAACGGGTTTCATCTCCGCTTCGTCAAGCCGCGAGAAGTTCCGCAACGTCAGCACAATCTGACGGATACGTTCAGCCCCTATTTTCATCGAAGATAGCATTTTAGGCAGATCTTCTCGGATAAATTCTAGCTCTATGTTCTTAATTAAAACTTCGATTTCAGGGTGATTGTGGGCACCGTGCTGCTCGTAAAGGTTTATTAAACCCAATAGCTGCTGAGTATACTCATTGACATAAGTTAAATTGCCATAGATAAAATTAACGGGATTATTAATTTCGTGGGCAATACCTGCAATGAGTTGTCCTAAGCTAGACATTTTCTCAGTCTGAATAAGCTGAGCTTGGGTGCGCTGTAAATTTTGGAGTGCAATTTCTAGTTGAATAGCTTTTTCTCGCTCTCGCGCTTCCGATTGCTGCAATTTCTCCTCTCTTTCTTGGCGGGAGCGCTCGTTTTCCTTTAGCTGTTGTACGTGGGACAATGTTTTGTTAATTGTAATTTCTAAATCCTGAAAATTTATAGGCTTAGTCAAAAAATCAAAGGCTCCGGCGTTCATCGCCTTTCTAATATTTCCTAAGTCGCCATAAGCCGATATAACTATTGTTTTGACTAGGGAAGCTATCTGATTAAGTTCCCCTAACAAAACGATCCCATCCATAACTGGCATATTAATGTCAGTCAGCACAATGTCTATATCGGGTTGTTCTTGTAACTTTGCCAGCGCTTCTACGCCATTATACGCAAAAAAAACCTGGTATTCTTCCGCACGGATCTTTTTTCTAAATTTCTGGGAAATTAGAGATTCTAAATCTGGCTCGTCATCCACAAACAGTATTTTTGCTGACATATTGCGATATTTTTCGGTCTGATGCGACATTTTTTGCCCCTTGCATTGATTAACTTATCCCAGTAATATTTATATACTTTAAGTTCTATTATAGATTATTGTTGCAAGAGTCATGAAAAGGCTGATTTCTACAATGGCAAACCTAAGGGCTGTAATAGGCTCTGAGTTTGGTAGAGGGCGATTGATTAGATAAGGTCGAATTCAGCCTTAGTTTGTGTGATTGGAATTTCTATCCAGAACTCCGCTCCCTCCCCCACCTCTGAAACACACTTCAATGTGCCGCCATGCTTTTCCACTATAATTTGGTAGCTGATATAGAGACCCAAACCAGTACCCTGACCTACAGGCTTAGTAGTAAAAAAAGGTTCATAAATACGGTCTTTCACGTCTGCGGTCATTCCCAGCCCATTGTCCCGAATTTGAATGACGACACGGGAACTTTCCTCTAGCAGAACAGTGCGAATACTAATGGCGCTCTGGAGAGCCGAGTTCTCATCTAGTGACCGTTGTTTATTGTACTCATTCAAAGCATCAATCGCATTAGAAAGAATGTTAATAAACACCTGATTTAGTTCTCCAGCATAGCATTCTACCAAAGGCAGATGGCTGTACTCCTCAAACACTTGAATCTCTGGACGCGTTCTCGTTGTTTGAAGTCGGTTATCCAAAATCAGCAGGCTGCTTTTGATCCCTTCGTGAATATCAACAGACTTTATGTTAGCTTCATCCAGCCTTGAGAAGCTACGCAAAGACAAAACAATCTTCTGAATGCGGTTAACACCACATTTCATCGAAGCCAGAATTTGAGATAAATCTGCTATCATAAATTCTAAATCTATGGCTTTGATTTCAGCTTCAATCTCAGAAGTGGGTGGGTGGTACTGCTGCTGATAGAGATTTAGCAGGTGGGTTAGGTTCTGGATATAATCACTGACGTGGCTAATATTGCCATAGATAAAGCTAGCAGGGTTGTTAATTTCATGAGCAATTCCCGCAACCAGTTGACCCAAAGAAGACATTTTTGCGGTCTTAATTAGTTGAGCTTGGGTCTTTTTTAGCTCTTGCAGACCTTGTTGTAAATCCTGAGCTTGTTCTCTAGCGCGAGCTTCTGATTCCCGCAAGCGCTGGTTTTCTTTTAAGTGTTGCACGTCACGCAGAGTTTTGTTGATGGTAATCTTTAAATCCTCCAAATCTATCGGCTTGGTTAGAAAGTCAAAGGCACCTAAGTTCATGGCATTTCTGATATTTTCCATGTCGCTATAGGCTGATATAACTATTGTTTTCAGCGGTAGGTCTCTTTGATTAAGTCTAGATAGTAAAGTCAGGCCATCCATTTCAGGCATATTAAGGTCGGTCAATACTATATCCAGATCCGGGTTTTCTTTCAATTTTTCCAGCGCTTCTACACCATTACGAGCAAAAAAAATCTGCCATCCTTCCGTGCGGATATTTTTTCTAAATACCTGGGAAATTACATATTCTAAATTTTCTTCGTCATCTACAAACAGTATTTTGGCTGACATATTAGTCTCTCAGTTGCTAGTAGAACCCTGAAGGCAGAAGGAGAGGATGGGAAGGTACCAATTACCAATTACCAATTACCAATTATGTTTTATTGTGAATTTACTCCAAATTGATTATTTTATTTTTCAGGCTCTCAAAATTAACAGGTTTAGTAATATAGTCATCAGCTCCATAAGCGATTGCGGTTTGGTAATTTCTTTCATCTCCATAAGCGGTAATCATAAAAACTTTTAGATCGGGAAACTTTTCTTTGATAATTCTGAGCAGTTCTATCCCATTCATTCCTGGCATATTAATATCGGACAAAATCAAAACAATTGACGCTTCTTTATGATTTTCTAAGTAGTCCAATGCCGCCTCTGCTGACAGGGCAAAATAAAAGTGGATTAGCCCTGCTTTGATTTCTTTTCTAAATTTTTGAGTAAACAAAGACTGAATATCTTCCTCGTCGTCTACAACCATTACTTTCATTTTTTTTACTCCTAAATTTCTGCTGTTTTTTTCGGCAATGTAATTATAAACTCTGTGTAATTTCCTACTTCTGTTTCGACTTTTAGTTCTCCGCGATGTTGCTGGACGACAACATCGTGACTGATAGAAAGACCTAGACCAGTACCTTCTGCTGGTGGTTTTGTCGTAAAAAATGGATTGAAAATTTTATCGAGTACCTCTGGCTTTATACCTGCGCCATTATCGCGAATGCGGATTTCAATTCGACCTTCCAGATTTCGAGTTTTCACGTCAAGTATAGGTGAAAATTCTGCTCCCATTTCTTGTTGCTTTTTATGGGCTGCATAGCAAGCATTGCTAATAATGTTAAGAAACACCCTACCTATGTCTTGTGGCACGACCTCTACTTGGCCAATGTCATTGTCATATTCGGTTTCTATGGTAATGTTAAAAGCAGTTTCTTTAGCTCGCATCCCGTGATAGGCTAGATTGATATATTCGGCCAATAAACTATTGATATCTGTGGCTTCCCAATGACCGCTTTGTCCCCTTGAATGCAACAGCATATTGCCAACAATTTTGTCAGCTCTTTGACCGTGTTGATTGATTCTTTTAAGATTTTCTTTGAGAAAGGTTAATAGCTCGGCAATATATTCATTGGTTTCCGGCTCTAACCTTTTTCCTTGATTTTCTAATTCTTCAAACAGTTCTTCGGTTAATTCAGCAGAAAGTTCTGAGAAATTGTTGACAAAATTTAAAGGATTTCTGATTTCGTGGGCAATTCCAGCGGTTAAACTGCCCAGAGAAGCTAGTTTTTCTTGGACAACAATCTGATTTTGCATAGCTCTGAGATTTTCTTCGATCCGCTGGCGCTCTTGAATTTCATTCTGCAATTGCTCTACAGTGTGGGTGAGTTCAGATGTACGCTCCTCGACTTTGATTTCTAGTTCCTCATTAGCTTTTTGCAGGGCTGACTGGGCTTGTTTGCGATCGGTGATATCGCGGACGATCGCCACATATTCTTGCAGATCCTGATTGGTTGTCGAAGCGCTTTGAGAGAATCGGTCTGAGATGGCAACTTCTAGAATGCGCGAGTCGCGATCGGGTTGGTTGAGAGTTTGTTCGCTGCGACTGAGCCACCGATCGGGCTGAGCCCCTAATCCGGGTAGAAATTTGTTGAGGTAAGACCCAATTAGCCTAGTAGAATCTATTCCGAAGACGCTTTCAGCAGCGGGATTAGTCTGGCAAATTACACCTTTTTCATCCAGCACTACGATCGCATCTAGGGCAATGGTAAATAGTTGTTCTGCTCCCTCTCGTGCTTCATCCATTGAGACGACTTGGGGTAAACTCGTCCAGCAGGCGATCGCCACCGCCACAAAAGCAACTAACAAAAGCAGCGCCAGCAAAAGATTAGAACCAACGCTAGAGTTAGCGTTTAATCTGACCCCAGAACCCCAACCGATCGCCACAGCGCTACAGACCAGTAAAATCAGGATTACCACTTGAAACGTTACAAAATCTGCGACCAGGCGATTGCTCTGCGTCCTGTAAACTTTAATCCACCACTCCGCATGGAAGGGGGGAAAGTTTATGCGTCGCATCGCCCCATCCGCTGCCCACAAGACGATCGGACACAGTAGACCCAGGATGAAATCTTGCCACCCCCAAGCCAATCCGCCACAAACCAAAACAACCGTCTCTATCATAAAGAAGCCTAGAGACCACCACGGCCACAGAACCTCTGGCCGCTTTCTTTGCAGCCACAGTGCTAGATGGACTGCCATAATCGAGACCAGGTAACTAACACCTGCCACGACTACTATATGAGCTAAGTCCCCCCAAATTAGAAACAACAGGCTGACAAACAGCGTAGCCATCAGGGCCGGGCCAAAAACTCCCCGTCGAGACACCACAGCGAAGACGGGGGAAATTTTTCCGTCTACGGCAAGTTGATACAAAATGCGGGGACTGATGGACATATAAGTTGTCGAAGAAAGCAGCCAGCCGGAGAAGACTAGGAATGTTACGAGCAGGGGAGCTGAATCGCCCCAGAAAGGTCGGGCTGCTACTATCAGACTTGAGAACGGATTGGCGGCGATCTCTGGAGTAATGGGCGATCGCATCACGATCCAGGAAACACCCATAAAGGTCAGAGGCATAAAACCCGTCGAGATTCTCAAAAACCGCAGCGTTTCCCCAGGACGGCGGCTATCGGCGACAAATGAAGCAGCCGTTTCACAGGCATAAACTATAATCGTTGCAAAGAAGTACCATTTTACCCAGTCCAAAAAGCTGAGGCTCGGCACGGTGGTTGGAAAAAAGCCCGGACTGCTTGGAGAGAAGGCTAACCAGCCCAACCCTTGAACGGAAAAAGTAAATAAGAATCCAATAGCCGGGATGATGAAAAATAAATGCAGGATGCTCAACCCCCTAGTGCCGCTCCAAGCCACAATCAGGGGTAGCACTGTAAATCCAATTTGCAATAGCCGCTTCGGAAAAGTAATCCCCAATGGCTCCAGGTTGATGGCGATCGTGTCTGTGAGTAGGATGGCGTTAAACGCCCCACCACAAGCCCAGCCTATGTAATATCCTAGGGCTGCATAAAGTCCTATAGCCGGGTAGTTTTTTAGCAGTCGAGTGGTATAGTTCGGCGTTCCTCCGGCTACGTTTGGCCAATGCTCGCCTAAGCGTTTCATTTGCAAGTTCAGCATCATACCGACGAGCATTCCAGGCAACCAGACTAAAAGCGCCCCAGTTCCGAGAGCGCCTTGGAGCGTCGGCGCAATGCTCAGCCAACCGAGATGAGAAGTCAGGCCAAAGCCCCAAGTTTCTAAAGAACTGAGAGTTCGCTCCAAACGCATAGGCGATCGCCTATTCAGATTTTCTCTTGGGGAAGGCTGAGTTGGATCTGAGTGGTAGCCGTTTTCCGGCTGGTGTCGGATGTCTGTCGCCATCAGTTTTACCTATTATTTTTTGGATTTTGCAGTCGCCACCCCGATGTTCCGCTTTATAGAGTTCAACTTTTTTGTATTAAGTATTTTTGCTACTCTTAAATTTTGGCAAAGCTGCCTTTCCCAGTCAACCCCATGAAAATCTATCTCAATCCATCTTTAATATTACCAGGACTTACGCAACTGCCACAGATCCGTGTACCAGCACCCTAAAATTAGACAATAAACATCAGAACATCGGAAATTTTTAGTCGAGCAATTAAATAATTTGATAGCAGCCCGTGTTTAATTTGATATATTGTTTGACGAGTTTGATCGGCTAAACTTTTGAGCGCCAAACCCACACAAGTTCATGGTAAGCAATATGATTTATTGGAATTATAGCTTGACGGCACTGGCAATATTCTCTGTCGGTTAGTTGCTTAATTCCCCTAGAAAATTGCTCAATTTTCCAACGAATAGCACACAGTTTTTGTACGTCCTTCGTGCTGGCTTGAGTTTGGTTGTTAGTCGCGACTGTCAACTTGTCAGTGCCCCGGACTGGTTAAGGTGAGGGCGCGAGCACGCCCTCACCTTAACCAGTTGCGTAGTCCTGTAGTTATTAGTAGGGTGCGCTTTGGCGCACTTTACTACTACAGATAGTGTAAAAATAGAAGGAATGCAGCGTCAGTCCTGTTCTTCCTTCTTCCCTATTTCTTTTGACTTCATAACTTACGCAACAAATAGTTCACTGCGCTATTTGTAGAATCTCTGTCGACAGAAGCGCACCCTACAGATAAAGTTTAGGCGTCCAGGACAGTTCCCTCTTTTGTTTATTCTTCCTTCTCAATAAAAAACCCCGGTTTCTTGAAGAAACCGGGGTTTTTTCTACCAACTAACAGAGGAGTCAAAAGTTCACAGGTAGCGGTTGCCGGAATTCTGCATTTCTCGCACAACCCTCTAAACCAAACTACGGGCAAATTCTAGTTGCAGCTTCTTTAAAGCTGTCTCATTTCCTCTTCAAGCACCCGAACCAAATCTTGGTTCCCACTGGATCTTGCTACTTCTATGCGGTGAATCAGTTGCTTGTGAATGTTAGCGCGGTGGGTTTCTGCGACTTTTTTTACGTTTTGACGATTTGTGTTCATGGTGGACGTTCCTTATGTTAAATTTGGTGTACCTGCTACTTCTCTAATATAGCGCTAAATTTCAAAAAGTATCTAAATTTACAAAAAATTTACAGTTGTTGACCGATCGACCAAACTACTGTACAATACTGACCAGAAGTCAATAGCGAAATCTTGACAATCCCAAAGAAAGCAAAAGCCTAGACCAGCAGAAGGCTAGAGCAGCAGAAGGCAGAAGTAGAAATCCTCCCCATCACCCAACATTTACTCAAAGGGTAAGCGACCCAATGCGCACCCAACATTTACTCAAAACTCAAAACTTGCTCCAGCGCCTCTACCAACTGCTGAAGGTGTGCGAGCTCGTGAGTTGCCATCAGCGAAATCCGAATTCGACTGACGCTGACAGTCGGAGGCCGAATCGCCGAAGCAAAAATACCCATTTCCTTGAGCTTGCTGCCCGCTATTAAAGCTGCGGCTGCATCTTTTAACGGAAGACTGAAAATTGGGGAGAGGGAATTGGTAATTGGTAATTGGTGATTGGTAATCGCGCAATATTTGAAAGTTTCGATATTTTGTCGCAACCGAACTCGGCGTTCTGGTTCTTGCTGTACAATTCTCACAGCTTCCAAAGCAGCGGCCGCGTCAGCAGGCGTCAATGCCGTAGTATAAATCCAACTCGCAGCTCGATTACGCAGAAAATCAATTAAAGCAGCAGAGCCCGCAACGTAGCCGCCCAGACTTCCCAAAGCTTTGCTGAGTGTCCCCACTTGCATCAGCGGTGTTCCCGTACACCCGAAATGTTCTGCACAACCGGCACCGCTAGCACCGAAAACTCCTGTAGCGTGAGCTTCATCTACTAATACCATGCAGTTAAATTTTCCGGCCAAAGCTAACAACTGCGGCAGCGGACACAAGTCCCCATCCATGCTAAAGACGCTATCGGTAATAATTAAACACTTGCGGTATCTCGCCCGATTTTGCTCTAACTTGGCCGTTAAATCCTCAAGATTGCAGTGACTGTACTCTAGGGCAGTTGCACCGCTGAGTGCGGCTCCGTTTTTCAGGCTCGAATGGTTGTACTTGTCAGATAATATTAAATCGCGCTTGCCGACAACGGATACGATCGCCCCTAAATTCGCCAAATATCCCGAACTAAATACTAAAGCATCTTCAGTTTGTTTTAAATTAGCAATAGCCAATTCTAGCTGTCGGTGCAAATCGCGGTGTCCGCTTAGCAACCTCGAACCCGTCGCACCCGTACCAAATTCCTTAGTTGCAGCTATAGCCGCTTGAATTAACCTGTCATCGCCGGCAAGTCCCAGATAATCGTTGCTGGCAAAGTTAATCAGCCGACGGCCTGCTAATTCTACCACAGGCCCGGGGGAACTCTCGATCGATTGTGGCGATCGATACCAATGGGCGCGGCGAATAGTGTCGAGAGACTTCTCTATCCAAGCGTAAGGGTCAGCGTTCATTTTGGAAAGCGATCGGGTAATAAGTTATATTGTCTTATAATCAGTCCCTGCCTATCACACAAGCATATGCCACTCACTAAAAAATACAGATTAGTCACCCGCAGCGATTTTGACGGTCTTGTCTGTGCCGTTTTGCTCAAAGAACTCGATATGATCGAGGAGATTAAATTCGTGCATCCTAAAGATATGCAGGATGGAAAAATCGAAATAACAAATAACGATATTAGCACCAATTTACCCTATGTTGAGGGAATTCATCTAGCATTCGATCACCATTTCAGCGAAACTCTCAGACACGAGAAAATCAAAATCAACCACATCATCGACCCCTATGCAGCTTCCGCAGCTAGGGTTCTGTACAAATATTATGGAGGCAAAGCAAAGTTTCCTGATATTTCCGACGCGATGATGCAGGCAGTTGACAAATCAGATTCCGCTCAATTTGCCAAAGAAGAGGTTCTGCATCCACAAGAATGGGTGCTGTTAAACTTCATAATGGACGCCCGAACCGGGTTGGGAAGGTTTAAAGAATTTACGGTTTCCAATTATCAGTTAATGATGCAGTTAATCGATTACTGCAAAAATCATACCATCGATCAAATCTTGCAGCTTCCTGATGTGAAAGAAAGAGTAGACCTCTACTTCGATCAAGAAGAAAAATTTAAAGAGCAAATACAGCGCTGTGCCAAAGTTTATAATAATTTAGTTGTTTTGGATTTGCGCAACGAAGATGTGATTTATGCAGGAAATCGTTTTGTCATTTACGCTTTGTTCCCCGAGTGCAATATATCGATTCACGCACTGTGGGGACTGAAACAACAAAATACTGTTTTCGCAGTTGGTAAGTCAATCTTTAACAAAACTTCTAAAACAAATATTGGGGAGTTAATGTTAAGATATGGGGGCGGCGGGCACCACAATGCCGGAACTTGTCAGATTGAGAATGATAAAGCTAGTAAAGTTTTGAAAGAGTTAATTGCCCAGATTGAGCAAAATGGTTAAATTGGCTTTATCTTTTTTGCAGTCAGGACTTGAGTCTTTGATTATTTTATTTTTCAGGGCTAAAGTCCTTACTACAAACAGGGATTTTCAGAACTGAAGTCCTTACTACAAACGGGAATTTCCAGGACTAAAGTCCTTACTGCAAACGGGAGTTTAGTCCTCAAGGTTTTGAGATGGCGGGTTCGGGGCATTGAGATTTTCTGAACTCTTGCCTTTGACTGGCGGCACATGGTCTACCAAACCCATATCAAAAGCGATATCCGGCAACTCATCAGCGTTATATTTTCCTGCCTCAAACAATCGCCCGGGAGTAAAACAAGGCTGTTTCAATCGTACCACTTCCCCCGGTGAAAACATTCCCCTAAACATTTTGCGTTCGAGTCCCATAATTTCGGCTCCTAAAACAATTCTCGCATTAATCTTAGCAATTTTTGAGCCGCAGCTTCCCAATTAAATAAATCCGCCGTCTCTCTAGCTTTTTGAGCTACCTGAAAACGCATTGGGTCTTCAACAAGTTTTCGCAATTGTTCGCGAACAGACTGAACATTTGGTTCTGCCCAATGAGGAGCATTTCTGATTTTTAGATACTCAGTATCGTAACACTTTCCGACGGGTATGAGATCGTAAGCAATGGGATAGCAGTTATCAGCATTGGCGTACTCAGTCGGGCCGCCGTACATAGTCATAGCGACGGGCAAACCTGCTGCAAAGGCATCCAAAATTTTAATCGCAAAACCCTCGCCGCGAAACGGAGCTAAAAAAGCATCGGCTGACAAGTATAAATCAGCTAGTTCTGCTTTATTATAAAATTTAGGCATTATCACAATTTTTGGCTTTAACTTGCCGAGGCGCTTTTGGATATTGACGAGATGTTCCACTATAACCTCTGGATTTTTGCCGCCATCTTTGATAATTAACTCTACGTTGGAATTGTCTTGAAACTCTTCATAAAAAGCTTGAATGGCGACATCCGTGCCAAATCTATACAAATCAAAAGAATTGGTCATGTGCAGAATATATTTTACATCTTTTTGGGTTTTTTGCGGTTTGGGAAAATAGAGTTGGGAGATTAAAGGATTGAAACCTAGAGGCAGGACTGATACGTTGGTCGCCGGACATCCAGCTTTTATTAAGACGTTTTTAGAATATTGGCTGACGGCTAGTTTGTGGGATAAGTTATTGACAGCATCGTAAATCCAGTAATCATAATCATCAGTGTTTTTGGCGAATTCGTAATTGATAGCAAAAAGTTCTAAGTTGAGATGTCCCTTGAGTTCTTTTAAAAAATAAGGTTTCCAGTAATGAGACCATTTTATCTGAAATAAATCTGAGGGTGCGGTGTTCATCCACTTCTCTAACAGGTGGTTTTCTTCTGTTGTGGAATTGCGGGTGAGGTGAGAGGCGATTGTCGAGGGTTCGACAGAAATAGGAATTCCCATTTTGTCTAAACTTTTCGCCAGGGATAGTGTAATGTCGGCGAAGGAGTTAAAGTGTTGAAAGCCGACGTTAAAGTGAACCATATTTATTAGTTATTAATTATTAATTATTAATTATTAGTTATTAGTTGGTAGTTATTGGTTATTGATTATTGATTATTGGAGGCAGAGCCTCCAGGTATGTATTTCCAGGCAGAGCCTGGGAACAAGACTGGAAGGCTAAAATACCAACAAATAACAACTAATAAATAACAAATAACAACTAACTAAGGGCTAATTGGCCGATCGCACTAAAATGACTGTACAGTCGCACCCGCGCGCCACGGCTTCCGGGATGTTCCCCTGAATCACCTGCTTCAGCAGCCCTTCGCGGCTCGCTCCCAGGACGATCGCATCGCACTGATCGTTCTGAGCCAAATCAATTAAAGCATCAGAAACCGATGTAGCGCAAACCGAAGTCGCTATTATCGAACAGCTAACCCTGCGCTGGATAAACTCCGCCGCTTGCTTTAATTCGCGGCGATCGGGTTGTGCAACAGAAGGCTGGTGAACCTGACACAATTTAATCTCCGGTACAGCACTCGCAGCCACCAAAGCAGGTAGCAGCCGCAAAGCCGCAGCTTGCTTGTAACCGCCGCGAATAGGCACCAACCAGCGCTGCAAACCCATCAGCGTGTGCAGTCCCAATTCTGGCGCTGGAATGTCTGAATTCGGCGGGGAAAGTTCACTCTCTGGAGTTGCTGATGAATCTGAGCCGATCGCCAATGCGGGATTATCTGCGCCGTCAACTCCTTCGGGCTTTAACTCCCATTCTATAGACGCATATTTCCGCCCGCTGAAAGTGGGGAAAAACTCATTTTTCTTGCGGGTTGCTAATATTTTTTCGCTCCATTTAACCAAAATAACCTCGCAGCCGGCTTGCCGAATTACGGTATCCACAACATCGCCAAAAATGCGTCCTTTTGTGGAAAATTCGCCTTGCCAGCCCATCAAAATTAAATCGATGTGCCGCTCCCTAATTGTCTCCAAAATCGCGTTAGGCACGTCGTGAGCTACCCGTATTTGGGTGTGAACCGGCAAGTTCCAATTGCGAACAATTCGCTCGGCTTGTTGCAGCAGGCGGCGGCTTTTGGTTGTCCGCACGGCGCTTTCTGAGGGGGAACTGTTGCGCGGTACTAAGATGATTTGCAGGCATTCTAATTCGTAATTGCGATCGCGCGCGATCGCCGCGGCCAGCCGCAGCAAAGCGGGTGCTGTTTGGGGGTTGGAAAGCGGCACTAATAAGCGGCCGTTTCCGACTTGCGGAGCCCTGGTTTGATAGACAACATAAGAAGGTTCTGGATGCGGGCCCTGGGTTGTTTCTCCGCTGAGGCGATCGGATTCTACTCGGATAATGTCGCTGCGGGTAATAATTCCCACCAAACGGCGGCCTTCTATGACAGGCAAGCGGCTGATATTGTAGTTGTTGAGCCTGTACAATACCTCGCTTAAAGTATCTTTTGCTTTGACTGCGATCGGGTGTAGAGTCATAAATTCTTTGAGCAGCGAGTCTCCGGAAAAATTGCGCTCGCTGGCATTTGCCAAATCGGTTTGACTGACAATTCCGACTAATTTGCCATCTTCAACAACTGGAAATCCTCGGTGGTGCGATCGCGAAAATGCCTGCATCACTTCATCGAAAGTCAGCAGACTCGAAAGAGTTTCAACTCGGCGCTGCATCACGTCTTCTGCGTACAAGTCGCTCAAAGTATTGCTGGCAGCTTGTACCTTTGTCAGTTCAATGCCGTTAAACTCCAAAAGGTGATTGTACAGCGAGCCGCTCTCTACCTTTTCTGCCATTAAATAAGCAACTACAGAACAGATCATCAAAGGCAGCACTAATTTGAAATCCGCCGTAATTTCAAACACAATTACTACGGCAGTAATCGGCGCTCTAGTAACCGCGCAAAAAAACGCTCCCATTCCCGCCAAAGCGTAAGTTACCGGTGAACCGATACCCAAGACATCTGCCTGCACAATGCCCACCATGTGACCGAGTGCAGAACCCATAACTAGGGAAGGGGAGAACAATCCTCCCGGAGCTCCAGAAGCAGCGGAAATAATTGTTAGAAAAAAGTGAGCTACAAAAGCAATTAAACTCGTTATGCCGCTTGCTTCACCGGTCAGCAGAAACTCCCGCAAACCCGTATTGTTGCGGAAACCTTCTGGGAGAAAAGCTATTACTGAACCGCAGATTATGCCAGCTAGAGCCACTCGCGCGGGCAAAGCTAATTTGAGCGATCGCCTGTTAAATTGCAAGCTAGCAACAATCCCTTTCGTGAACAAAGCTCCCAGCAATCCCGCTAAAACTCCTAACAGTATGTAAAACGGAATTTCCTGAGCCTCAAAACTGCTTTGGTACTCGCGAAGGTTCAAACTTAAACTATCGCCGCCCAAAAGCTGCGAGACAACTGCACCGATAAATGAAGCGATAATTGCAGTCCCTAAAGTCAATCCCGAAACGTCGTGCAGCAGTTCTTCAACTACAAACAAAACTCCTGCAATCGGAGTATTGAAACCAGCAGCCAATCCCGCAGCAGCACCGCAAGCAATCAATTGTCGGCGGTAGTCTGGGGAAGTAGGCATCAAGTGACCTATCCAGCCGGCCAAAGATGCTCCTATTTGCACAGTCGGGCCTTGCCTGCCTAAAGTTAAACCGGAACCAACTGCTAAAATAGTGGTCAGAAGTTTGGCTACAGCTACTCGCAAATCTAAGGAAAGATTGACTCCGCCGAGAGCAGCTTTGACGTGAGGAATGCCGCTGCCGGCAGTTTCGGGAGCAAAACGCTCAACCAAGAAACCTGTTAGCAACCCGCCGCATAAACCGACGCCCGGCAGTAATATCCAAGCTGGAATTACTGTCGAGGTAGCAACTCGCCAACTGCCGAGCCATCCAACTCCTGATTTGAGCAAAACGCCAGCCAGTCCTGAAATTAAACCGATCAGACAAGCTTCAAAAATAGCGAGGCGTTTCGGTCGTAAAAACAGTTGAGATGCGATGACCCTGGAAGGTTCCCTAAATTGTTTAGGGATAGTAATGTACGGCATAAATAGCGTTGATTACCTGAGAATTGTCTGCTCGATCAAACTTTAGCAAAAAATCCTTCGATACTTACCTGAAATCTGCTGTAATTCCGATGCTACCGGATTTGATATCAATCTGCAATTTTTTTACCCTATAGCCTCCACCACTGTTTTCAAATCCGGCACTTCTAAATCACGCTAGCCGCAGGCCGGCAGTGTCGCCCCAAATCCTGTTTTCTCGTGTCTGCGATTTAGCCAAATCTATCTCGCGACTTGACAGCAATTGTCTCAAGGCTGGCATTATTCCGCTTTTCCAATCTATGAGAGGGCCGTAGCAGTCAAAACTTACAAATTCAAATTGATTAAAATTTAACCTCTTTCATTGCTTCTATTCTACGGTTGATATTCAGCAAAAATTTCAATTTTTCCGACAATATTGCGATTAAATTCGACCAATTCTTCTGCCGGAATCCAATACTCTTCTTGTATTGAACTACCCACATTTTGAACGGGATATCTTTTTAAGAATTCGGCCGCAACCCGAAAGCGGGTGACATAGCCGAAATATCCCGATGCTGCATCTCTTGTATTCCAATCTCGCGCGATTTGTATGGCATAGGCTTTGTGAAGTACCGGATAAAAAGTAGGCTGAAAGGATAAGCGCGGCGGGAATGCCAGAAAATCGCTTTCTTTAATCAGTTCCATTTCTTTTTTGCCGACGGCTCGGAACAGCATTACTGTCTCTCGATCTGATATATTGATATTTTTAAACCAAGCTTTCCAACCGTCCCAATTGTGAACTATTTTAGCCAATTCAGCGTAACCGGCCGCGCGGGGATGGACCCCATCGTTTTCGGTAAGTTCTTTTTGCCAAATTTCCGATTGTTGCAGGGGGGTGCAAACATCTAGATAAGGCACGTTTAACTCACTGCAAACTTGAGCAAATTGTTCGGATAAGTTGGCAATGCGGCTTGTGCGATCGGCATCGATAACTGGCGGTGGCCCTACCATTAAAACAGGGACTCTTTCTTGGGCAGACTTGAGAATATATCGCGCATTTTCAATTGATTTCTCAATTTCAATGCGAATTTTTTCGTTTTCTAGGTAAGTGTCGTTGACGCCAAAGGAAAATACTATTCTGCCGTCGCCGTAGTGAGGTAAGCGGCAAGAAACTTCGCTGAACCAGCGAGTTTCTATATCGGCACTGGTTTCTCCCCTGATTCCTAAATTGTAGTAGGTAATATCGTGTCCTTGTCCGCAAGCAGCCGCGCAAATCCGTCCTGTCCAACCGAGACATTTGGGATCGCAAGTACCGTTTACAAAAGAATCGCCGATAAAACAAATACGCATAGTATGTGTGGGGATTATGAATTGGGAATTGGGAATTGTTGACTGTTAACTGATGATTGATGACTACTAACAACTAACAACTGACAACTAACAACTGCCAACTGCCAACTGCCAACTGACTTTAATTTTTGCCGATGACGGACAATCCCTCTACAATTAGAGACGGTGTGTGGCAAGAACCGTTCCACTCGGAGTCTCCTCCCAATTCTACCAATTGTTTGAGAACGCTGTAGACGTTGCCGGCTACCATTGTGTCTTTGATTCTGCCGACTATTTGACCTTTTTTGACTCGGTAGCCGAGATCGACGTTAATCGAAAAATCGCCGGAAATTCCGGCACTGCCACCAAGCATTTGATCTACTACAATTCCGTCGTCTAATTGAGCGATTAAATCGATTAGCGAAAGCGAACCTGGTTTAATCAAAACATTGAACAAACTCGGCGTCGGATAGCTGCCCAAACCCGGGCGAAATCCGTTGCCGGTAGTGCCGCTACCCAAGGCTCGACCGGTGGTGCGATCGGTATAAAATAGCTGCAACACTCCGCTGTTGATAAAGACGATCGCCCGAGTGGGAGTACCTTCGTCGTCAAAAGGACAGCTATAGGGCCCGATATCCGGCTGCTGCGAGAGGGTGACAAGCGGCGATGTCACTTGTTGGCCTAATCGATCGTTCCAAGGCGAAGCACCTTCGATTACCTGTTTGCCGTTCAACGCCGCACAGACAGTCCCCCACAGCAAGTCGGCTGCTTTGGCTGTAAACAACACCGGCACGCGGCCCGTGGCGGGAGCAACATTATCTTTGGCCCATTCTAAACGCTGCAAAACCCGCTTGGCGCTGGTGTTTAAGTCGAGGGTACCGCGTTCGGTTTCGCCTTCCCAAATGTTGAGGAAATCTTCGCCCCGCACTAATTCTGCTGACAAGTAACCGCTGAGAGTGGTGTCGGTGTGACTGGAATCCAAGCCTCTGGTGTTCAGCAAGCGGGTGCTTTCGATTTCGCAGTCGAGTTCGGCGGTGCAGAGGCTTTCGGGATAGGCTTCGCGGACGATCGCGATCGCCTCTTTTCCCCAGTTTACTAGCTGTTCGGCCGGCACCGACACTCCGCGATCGGGATAAACAACTTTCTCACCGGTGCCGAGTTCGATGGTTTCCGGTTCGTTGAGTTGCGAAAGCGCGATCGCCCTGTCCACCAAAATTTGCGGTTCCACGGGCCCGTAGGCCACCGCCAAACCCGGCCGCCCGTCCCGCCACAGTCGCAGGGCAATGCCTTCTGCTTGGGCGGTTTCTAGCTGTTTGAGGCGGTTTGCTTCAAAAAAGACCGGCCGCGAGAGCGATTGCGATTCCAATACCTCAGCAGCTTCTGCACCTGCTTTGGTAGCTAGTTCTAGCAGTTGTTCTGCTGATTGGTCATTGGTCATTGTTGTCTGTGGTTGGTAATGGGCGATTCGATTTTCGATTTTCGATTAAAGAATTGGCAATGACTTACTGGATATGGGTTGGGAGCACGAGCCTACATTTAGATTCTTTTGGGAAACTGGTATAATTGGGGATAACAAGATGCTACGCATTTGTTATTATTTGCATCTTGTCCAAGCCCTTAGCGTCGATTTTAGATTTTAGATTTTAGGTTTTAGATTTACTCCACAGATGAATCTGGGAACTTGAACTATCAATCTAAAATTTCGATCTCTCCACGACAGGAGTCGGGGGCTTGGAACCGTTTTTGGGCGGTGTCAGAAACCAGCTTTCTTGCTGCAAGTCAAATCTCAAAGCCGAGAGTTTTTATCAAAAAACCTGGTTGCTTAAATCAGATTGAGAATGCTGCCAGATATCAGTTATTGCCAAGCGAGCGACTAAATAGTTAGTTCGTGCAGCAGCCAAAACCCTGCAAAAGATTCCGATTCCGGCTTCGACTGAATTGCTAAAAAATGTACTTTTTTTGCTTGCTTTTTAGCGGCTTCAAATCCTTTCGCTTCTCTCTCAGTTGCTGCGTCTCTGAGATTAGCTAAAATCCAGCGATCGTTAGCTCCCGTATCTAATACCAGCCTAGCGGGGGGGCCGCTGTCAAATTTGAGAAAAGCCAACTCCAAACCCGACATCCAACCTGCCAGGGCTGCTGCTCTCGACGAGTAGATAATAAGTCCCGGAATTTGGGTTTCCGGGCCGAGGCGTGTCATCGGCAGCCCGAAAGCTTCGCCAAATCCGATATCCCACTCGGACATTTCGTCAAAAGCTGCGAGCGGCAAACTCACAAACGTCCATTTTTCGCCGATTAAAGCATCCGGCAGCGCAACTGGCGTTTCGGGTACAAATTGAACGCTCGGGTTCACAACCGGTTGATAGCCCGGTTCGGCTGGATAAACGTCTTGCATCCGTTCTTCCAGCCACAGGCTGAGGGCGAGGGTGCGGCGGCTGCAGGCGGCGGGAATGTCCAACTCCTCGCAGGCTTTAGTAATCATGTTCGCCATTTGGCGGCGGAAAAAGCGGATTTTTTCGGGTCTTTTCGGTGCTGCGGCGATCGCATCTTTAATTGCATCCGCCAGCCACAGGGAATTCACGGTTGAACTGGAGCAGAATTGCGAGTAGCGAAACAGAGATTCGGCCTTGTCGCCTACATTCAGCGGGCTTTCGCAGATCAACACTTCCCATTTTTTTTTCTCTCGCTCGTCTATGATTGGACGGCTGTAAAAGTCGAGTTCCCAAATAGTAGCCATGCCGCGCTGTTAAAAATTAATCCTTTCTCATGTTACCGGACAGGGGACAAGTTTCTGATTCTGACAATTTAAGGCTGATTTTCAATCGCGGGCGATCGCACTTTCCCAAAGATTGCCGCTTTCCCTTGCAGCTTCCCGTGTAATTTTTGGCAGCAGTGCACAACCGGACGCATTAGCAACTCTTCGGAGAACTGTCGCGGAGCAATCTCAACCTGCGATCGTTTGTTAAACTTGTGCAAGCCAGGGAAAACCAACTGTATAGCTTGATTCCATGAGACAAATCATTCTCGAAAAGATTGTTTCAACCTTACAACCTTTAGATTTTGTTCTCGCTTTATGGCAAGGAGGTTCAGCAGCCCACGGATACACCGACGAGTGGTCTGACCTCGATATTGCTGTTGTGGTTGAAGATAACTGCGTGGAAAAAACATTTGAGATTGTTGAAAAAGCCCTCGCAGAAATTGGCGAAATCGAACTCAAATATCGAGTTCCCGAACCCGCTTGGCACGGTCAGTCGCAGTGTTTCTGGCGGCTCAAAGAAACCCCACCTTTTTTCCTAATTGATTTTGCTGTTTTCCGGCGCAGCAGCCGCAACGATTTTCTGGAAATAGAGAGACACGGGAAAGTGCCGATCGCCTTTGACAAAGCTAATCTAATTGTACCGCATCCTTTGGATCGAAGCAAACATTTATCTACAATGCAGTCGAGATTCAACGAAATTAAAATCCGTTTCGATTTGCTGCAACCTCTGGTAAAAAAAGAGATTTTTCGCGGACATTTAGTAGATGCGATCGGCAACTATCACAACTGGACGCTTCTACCATTAGTCGAACTGCTGGGCATGATTTACCGTCCGCACAGATACGACTTTGAACTAAAATATTTTACCCGAGACTTTCCGCCAGAAATAGTCGCTCGCACCGCACCGCTTTTCTGCATTGCCAACCTTGAAGATTTGGCATCAAAACAGCAAATAGCTGAGGCTTTTTTTGCAGAAAGTTTACCGCTTGCAGAAGCTAATTTTTACTTTGATAACACCCTAACACTACCGCAATAGGATCAAGGTTTCGTACCAAAAACGATTAATATAGTAGCATCAACCTTAAAGATTAACATCCCGTGACAAAACTCAGCGTTAACATCAACAGAATCGCCCTTCTCAGAAACTCTCGAAACATCGGTATCCCCAGCGTTACGGAAGCCGCAAAAACAGTAATTGCTGCCGGAGCTCACGGCGTTACAGTCCATCCCCGCCCCGACGAAAGGCACATCAAAGCTGCCGATGTTTACGAATTAGCCAAAATGCTAACTGTCGAGTTCAACATCGAAGGAAATCCGTTTCAGCCGCCATTTATGGATATAGTTTGCGACGTAAAACCGGCTCAGTGTACCTTAGTGCCGGACGCTCCCGACGTGCTAACATCGGATAGCGGTTGGAATATTCCCGAAAATCGCGATCGGCTCTTACCAATCATTCAAAAATTAAAAGACAACGGCATCAGAGTCAGCTTGTTTATGGACGCAGAGGCTGTTCTCATGCCGCTAGCAAAAGAAGTTGGAGCAGACAGAGTAGAACTGTACACGGAACCCTATGCAACTGCTTTTCGCGAAGGTAGAGTAGAATCTGTTTTTCAACAATATGTCTTAGCAGCTCAAGCCGCTCAATCAGCAGGTTTGGGAGTGAATGCCGGACATGATTTAAATTTGCAAAACTTAGCTAAATTTTGCTCGATTCCTGATATACTCGAAGTATCGATCGGTCATGCTTTAATTGCGGAAGCGCTAGAAATGGGCTTGTCCAACACAGTACAAGCTTACCTAAAAATCCTGGCAGGTTCGTAGTACAAATTAACCTCGTGGGGAAGGGCGGATTTTACCGCGGTAAACTCATTTGTATCAGAGATACTAACTAAATCCGCCCCTACAAGCATACAGGATCAAAACTTACGCAAAAAGTGGTTTAACACGCTACGAATATGGTAAGGTGCGCTGTCTATCGCCATACAGAATTAGTCGATCGTCCAAAAATAGGTAACAGTAGGGGCCGTCACCCCCTGCAGGGGCTAGCTTTTTCTAGTAGCAGCGCTCCTCCCACAGCCAAAACACCGCGTTTTTTGGGTGGGGGCATTTTTTAAGCAAGATCCTCGGAAACAGCTTGAATTTTCCTCGACCAAATTACTAATATTCTCTAATGATATTATGTGTAGGGAGTATCATTGAAATGTCTCGAAAAACTGAGGCTACTACTTAGCTCCCGCACTGCCAATCTGCTACCAGCAGGTTTTGTGCAAGTACGGGATATTTATGTGTATCCTCCATACTGCTGTAGCCTCTGTGCGATCGCCAGATTTAATCCGGTGAAAACAGGCAAACACAAGTAACCATATACAACTCATTACCAATCGGAAGTGCGACATGAAAAAACTAATTTTACTGACTGGAATGCTACTCGTGATGGCGGCCAAATCTGTATTTGCCAGCCCAGTAGCCCCAAAAATTGCACCGAGCGAGCTGATGGCTGCCTCGGAAATTACAGAAACCGTTAATAAAACCGCTACATCTGCCGCAGTTCCCAACATCGAACCGATCGAGCGAATGTCAACCTCGGAAATTCGAGAAACCATCAACCAACCCACCACCTATATTTTTGAAGGCGTCAAAGGGCGAGAACTCACTCTCTCCTTGTGGGCGGGACAACTGAAAGCCGAACTTTACAGTCCCAATGGTGAAAATATGGGGGTTATTGAAAAAAGCGACAATCAGTGGGTGGGTCAGTTACCAGAGTCCGGCATCTACCGCGTGCGAGTTACCCCGAAAGGTCAGACCAGCAGCTTCGTACTCGGACGCGACTTTAACGCCAAGTGGACTTATAGGCCCGATCGCGCAATGCCCATAGCATTCAGAGAAAAAGAAGCCACAATTAAACTCAAAATGTCCGGCTACCAAATCCAGCCCATCACGGTTCAAGGCAAGCAGGGACAGACAATCAGGGTAACTGCTAGCAACAAAAATCTAGATCTGGCGATCGAATCTCCGTCGGGACAACTCCTAGATCAAGGCGAAGGTCAAACTTTTGCTCAACTCCCCGAATCCGGCATCTACCGGGTGATGGTAGTTGCCAAAAGGCCGGTCAAGCCCTCCATCAAAGTTTATGTGCGATAGCTAAAGATGGCAAAAATACTGTCGCGCGATCGAACGTTGCGCCTCCCAATTACCACAGCTCGCCCGATCGGCGAGCTGTTTTTTGCGCAAAATCAACCTTGGATCAGCGCTTCAAAACGTTCTTGTTTCCAAATGCAGCTTAAATCCGAGTCAGCTAAAGCTAGTTCTCGGTATAAATTAGGGATAAACTCCACAGCCCGCTGCAAATTGTCAAGAGCCAAATCAGCAAATCCCAGTAGCGCATAACAGCAAGCTTTATTGTAAAAAGCATTAGCAAAATCAGGATTTATTTCTAAAGCAATTTCGTAGCAAGCAATCGCCTCCGAGTAGTCGCCTTTTCGCGCCAATTCTACACCCCGGTTATACCAAATTAAATAATCTTCAAAGGGAGACTCAGATGTGGGAGTGAACTTGGCATTTGTCTGATTTAAACCTACTAATTTCCCCAAAGCCACTCTCCGTTCGCCCACAGCTTCGGCTCGGCCCGGTTTCAGATCCAGCGATCGACTAAAACTAGCCACTGCTTGTTTGTAAAGTCCCATTGAGTTAGCAGCTATACCGCGATTGTACCAAGCCTTCGCGTCGTCAGGGTTAAACTCGATCGCCCTGTCAAAACTGTTGAGCGCCAGATAGTAAAGCTTGAGTTCCAACAGAGCATTACCTCGGTTGTACCACGCCCCTGCAGCCTCCGGGTGCAAATCTAAAGAGCGATCGAAACTCAGAACCGCCTTATTGTAAAGCCCCATATCGATCAGCGTCAGTCCCCGGTTGTGCCAAATACTTGCCGCCCACGGACTAAACTCCAGAGCCCTGTCAAAACTGTTGAGAGCCTCTAAGTGCTGACCCAACTTTCCTAAAGCAATAGCCCGGTTGTGCCAGCCAAAGCTCGCATTCGGCTGCACCGCCAAGGCCTCATCAAAACTATGTAACGCCTCTAAGTGCCGTTCTAGGTTCCCCAAAGCCATGCCTCGCCCAAACCAAGCCTTATAATGATCGGATTGCAACTTCACAGCTCTGTTAAAGTTCGCCAGAGCAGCATGATCGTCGTTAGCTTCGAGGTGACGCGAACCCAGATGGTAATACCAAGCCGCTTCCAAGTTTTGAATTAAGTTCATAATATTTTGTATCTATCTTAGGGATGATTTTACCTGAAACCATAGCTGGAATAAAACGGTAATTTCACTAAAAATCTGAAATATTTGATACAGGGCGATCGCCCGTACAAACTACCAGTAACAAACTCAACAATTGGCTGTCGAAACTAAATATTTTCCTCTGGTAAAATGGTTTTTTCGCTAACCCCACTCATCGCTTGTTGGAGGTGCTGCGCATCTCAAATCAGCGTGAATCGCGGAACTATTTACCGCATCCCGAATTAGGTTTGCAGTTACACAAAGAGTCCAAGGCAGCCCAAAGTCTAACTGCAAATCTCATAGTGCGATCGAACTTCTGCTTGCCCAATTCAAGCAACCACAACCGCTGTTTTAGCATTCTCACTCAACATCAACTGGCCTGTTGCATCAATACTAAAATCTTTCCCCAGCACAAAACCCTTGCCCATCAACCGCTGGCAAACAACCAGCGCAGTAATGCGGCGAATTTCTTCCATCACGTCAGCAGGAATCAAATAACTCAAACTCCAGAGCACGGACTCGCAGTCATACCAAATCAAACGCTCAATACTGACAATCATCAAAGCAGCTACACTGTCAACAGACAGCCGCCCTCTAAGATCCGCAATCAAATCTTTACCAATTAAGCTATTGCGAGTCATCATCGCTCTAGCCATCTTCCCAATTTCTTGTTCGAGTTCTAAATGATTCATGCTTGGCACTGGCTTTTATGTTTTTAAAGCGCTACTCAGAGTAAAAACAGCAGCCGCTACCAGGCTCTGCCCTAGCGTAGCTGACGCAGGCTCTACCGCAACTCTTTTAACAAAGTATACCTAAAGAAAGATCCAAAATGTATCTAAAGGCAGATACCAAAATATATTTTTTTTAAATAATTCGATATGCCAATCCCTAGAAGAGTTACTGGCAACAGCGAAGGAGCGCATTTTTGCCCGCCGAGGCCTAGTGGTCTACACCTGTCAGCCGTACTTCCTCCGCTAGTGGCTATCGGCTCCTCAACAGGTAGTCCCAAAGCTCTAGCCGCCATTCTCTCCCGCCTACCAGCAAACTTCGGTGTGGCCATTGCGATTATTCAATATGTCGATATGCAGTTTTCGGCGGGGCTGGTGGATGGGCTGAATCAACAAACACCCTTGACAGTGAAAGTAGCCAAAATTGGCGATCGGCTGGAGAAAGGTATTGTCTTAGTTGCAGGTACTAACGATCACCTCAGTCTTCGTTCTGATTTCACTCTGCATTACACAAAAGAACCGATTGACTATCCCTATCGCCCATCAGTAAATGTGTTTTTTAAGAGTCTTGCCCAATACTGGAACCACAAGGAAACCGCCGTGTTACTGACTGGGATGGGACAAGACGGTGCTGAGGGAATGAGCCTTTTGCGATCGCGGGGATGGCACACAATTGCTCAGGATGAGAAAAGTTCTGTCGTATATGGAATGCCCAAAGCGGCTGTTCAGCTAAATGCAGCGGTTGAAGTTTTGCTTCCTGAAGCGATCGGCGATCGCTTAGTTCAGCGAGTCCAGTTCAAATAACTCGGTATTATCAATGTCAACCATGATGAAGCCAAGAGAAAGAAGTAGATGAGTGATACAAATTTGGTAAACTAGACAATCAACTGTAAAGTCACCACTTCCTTTTTACAAAAAATGAGCATAGGTTTTTTCTCAATAGTTTTATGAGAGCATTGATTAAATAAAATATCAAAGAACACTCGCTTACTGAAGTCCTCCTAGTCGCTTAAATTCCAGCCGGACAGGGAGGCAAGTTTTCCGCATCCCTTTATTTTGTATAATAATAAAGTAGTTATCTCAGAGAAAAAAAATAATGGCTGCAAACCAGGCAGACATCGATATTGCCCCCTTGATCGACTACGGCCTGATCGACCCCACCGCTACGCCAGAGCAAGTAGAAAACTGCTGCCAACAAGCAGAGAGATTTGGCTTTGTCACAGTTTGCGTGTATCCCGCCTACGTCAGACAAGCAGTTGAGCTGCTGCACGGCAAACGTCCCAAAGTCTGCACAGTTATAGGTTTTCCCACCGGTGCTTCGACTTCAACGGTGAAACTTTACGAAGCTCTAGAAGCAGCAGATAATGGAGCCGTAGAGTTAGATGTCTCCGTTAACTTAGGATTGTTGAAAGCTGGAAGAATCGACCAATTCCACCGGGAATTAGCCCAAATTTGCGAAGAAACTAATCTCACCATCAAAGCAATTATCGAAAGTTCCCTGCTTTCGGATGCCGAAAAACAATTAGCGGCTGAGATCTGCATGGAAGCTGGTGTGGCTTATATCAAAACCAACACTGGCTTTTTTGGTCCGGCGAAAGTTGACGATGTGCGACTGCTGAACGAAGTTATTAAGGGCAGGATCGGGATTAAAGCCGCCGGCGGAATTCGCACTCACGAACAAGCTCTAGATTTGGTAGTAGCTGGGGCAACTCGTTTGGGGACTTCTCGCGGCCCTGAATTAATCCGCCAGCGCGATAATTTAGATAAAAGTCATTAGTCATTAGCAATGGCTAATTGGTAGTGGCTAATTGGGAATTGGTTCGCCCTTACGCACCCTACAACTAAAAGTTCTGCGTCCTGGACTGTTTTTGCTACTGTCTAATAACAATACTTCGGACAGTTTTTGATTGCCAACTGTAGAATGACTGTTCCAGGTCGATCGACCAACGAGGACAATGAAACTGTCCGAAGTAATCTAGAAAATCTAAAATCTAAAATCTAAAATCGAGTGACTCGAACTTACAAAGCAACTGGAATCAATCTTAAGAGTGCGCCGATCGGCGAATCCGATCGAGTGCTGACAGTTTTGACGCGGGAATTCGGCTTAATTCGAGCCGTAGCACCGGGTGTTCGCAAACAGCGATCGACCATCGGCGGTAGAAGCGAATTATTTGTTGTCAACGAATTGCTAATTGCCAAAGGCCGATCGCTCGACAAAATTACCCAAGCCGACACCGTACAATCCCATCCGGGTTTGAGCCGCAACCTCGGGAAACTCTCAGCCGCGCAATATCTGGCCGAATTGGCGATCGCCAGCGCCCTTTCCGACGAGCCCCAAGAAGAACTCTTTTGGTTGCTGGGCGAACATTTGAGCCGTTTGGAGCGTTTGTCCGATCGCACAGAAATCCAATCCGCCGCCGTGCTTGTCGCCCACCTCACCCACGGCATTTTTCACCTGCTAGCCTTAGCAGGCCTCGCGCCCCAAGTCCAAGTCTGCTGCGCCACCAGACGCCCGCTCATCCCAAATTTCAGCGATCCGAACTGGCAAACCGGGTTTAGTATACCCTCTGGGGGAACCTTCAGCTTGTCCGAACTAGCTAACCTAGAGGCAGAACTGTCTTCAGAAACCGGCACCTTGTACAAATCCGCTTCTCGTTCCCGGCAAACGACTGGCAGCAAACACTTGACAAACTTCTTGATTAATGCTAAGGAATTAGCAGCGCTGCAACAGTTGGCTAGTCCAGAACTAGAAGAGGGGATTGCCGATCGAACAACTTGGGTATCAGTAGAAAATATTTTGCGGCAATATGCCCAGTATCATTTAGGTTGCACGATTAGATCGGGAAGCTCGATCGATACCTACTTAGAGAGTTTTGAGTTTTAAATTTTGAGTGTTTAGTTAAATAGGTGAACGAACGATCGTACATCGCACCCCCAGCCTGCGGGATATCCGAACCTGCCGGCCTTTTCAGGTAAATTCTCAAGGTTGTTGCGACATCAGATAATAGATAGAGATAAAGTTACGAGATTATTAATAAACTTAGGGGTTAACACCTCAATTTTAAATCCCCATTCCCCCAACCTCCACCATCCCAGGCGAGCCACCCCAAATCCTATGATACGACTGTCCGATTCTGATTTGACAATATCTGTTTTAGCTGTGACCCACCACAAAATGGAAGAACGAGAAAATTTTCCCGATTTTCGCTCGGAACCCGCCTTGGCCGATCGACGGATCAACGTCGAAGACCCAGAAATGGATAAATATCCCATAACGAAAGAAACAGAGTCAAGCAACGGCAAAAGCCAAGAACCCGAAGCAATCCCCCCGCTGGCAACAGCAGACCCAGCAGCCGAGAGTTCGGAAGCATTAGCCGAAACTTCCGAAAAAGAAACAGCATTTCTGCCAGTTCTGAAAAACCGAAATTTTCTAGCACTGTGGAGCGGGCAAGTTTTTTCCCAACTAGCAGATAAAGTTTATCTCGTACTGACGATCGCCCTCGTGGCCAGCCGCTTTCAAGCGCCAGATCAAACCATCAGCAGGTGGGTATCGGCAATCATGATCGCCTTTACCATTCCCGCAGTGCTGTTCGGGGCCGCCGCAGGCGTGTATGTCGATCGCTGGTCGAAAAAAGCAGTGCTCGTAGCCACAAACCTGCTGCGGGGAGCCTTCGTTTTAACATTACCCGTGCTGCTGTGGCTCTCTGACGGGTGGGAACTCGGTCAACTGCCGCTCGGATTCTGCTTGCTGCTGCTAGTGACATTCCTCGTTTCGACTCTAACTCAATTTTTCGCTCCAGCAGAACAGTCAGTGATTCCTTTAATTGTGGAACGCCGCCACCTGCTCTCGGCAAACTCCCTCTACACCACAACCATGATGGGTTCGGTGATTATTGGCTTTGCAGTCGGAGAACCCTTACTAGCTTTAGCCGACACCCTATTTACCAACCTCGGCGGGGGACTCGGCATCGGCAAAGAATTAGTAGTAGGCGGAAGTTACGCCTTCGCCGGAGTGCTGTTGCTGTCGATGAAAACAGGCGAAAAAAACGATGCCGAACACGAACCGCCGCATCCCCTAGCAGATTTGCGAGAGGGCCTGCGTTACATCAACGATCAACCGAAAGTCCGCAATGCTTTAATTCAACTAATTATTCTATTTTCCATTTTTGCAGCCTTGGCAGTTCTAGCGGTGCGACTGGCAGAAATCCTCCCGGGTATGAAAGCGTCGCAATTTGGCTTTTTGCTGGCTGCGGTGGGCGTGGGTATGGCTGGTGGGGCGACGACAGTCGGCTATCTCGGCCACAAATTTTCTCACTCCCAACTGAGTTTAATTGGCTCTATCGGCATGGCACTTGCTCTGATGGGCCTTTCTGCATTTACACACCATTTGTGGCTCTCGGTACTGTTCATTACCCTGTTGGGTTTATTTGCCTCATTGGTGGGAGTGCCGATGCAGACTACAATTCAAGCAGAAACCCCAGAAGAAATGCGGGGAAAAGTCTTTGGGCTGCAAAACAATGCGACTAATATCGCTTTGAGTTTACCGTTGGCTTTGGCTGGGGTAGCCGAAACATTTCTGGGCTTGCCGACAGTATTTTTGGGTTTAGCAGGATTAGCGATGGCTGGCGGTGTCTTAACCTGGTATATTTTCCGTAGCAGTAATAGCAAAGTCGATCGAATCTAAAAAATAACAAACTCTGATTTACTGGAATGCACATCGCTTGGCTAGGAAAAAAATCACCTTTTTGCGGTAACGTCACTTACTCCAGGGAAGTCACCAACGCACTGTTAGACCGGGGATACCAGGTCAGTTTCCTGCACTTTGCCCAAGAAGCGGGCCCGCTCGACAGGAACAATACGGCGTGGAGCATGGCAAATGGTTCATGGGGAAAAGCAATTGCTCAAACCTCATATACCAATTCGCTTTCGCCAGCGAGTTGCAACGAAGTCTCTTTACCCTGTCACTACAAATCGCAAATTTATACGATTCCCACTCTCAAGTCCCGCACAGTGCTGATGAAATCTCTGCGGCGGCTGAAACCCGATGTTGTTCACGCTTCCCTGACGCTTTCGCCTCTAGACTTTTTGCTGCCGGAAATTTGTCAAGAATTGAAGTTGCCTCTGGTGGCGACTTTTCACCCCCCGTTCGATCGCAAATTGCGGAATTTGACATCGGGAACCCAACACCTGATGTATCAACTGTACGCTCCGTTTTTGGCTCACTACGACTCAACTATCGTATTTTCTTACATTCAGCGGGATATTTTGGTGCGCTTGGGAGTGCCGGAAGAACGGGTAGCGGTGATTCCCAACGGAGTAGACGCGGTGAAGTATTCGCCCGGGCCTTCGGGGTTGAAGTCGCAATTAAAAGCCGATCGAATTTTTGTTTACCAAGGCCGCATTGCTCCGGAGAAAAATGTCGAGGCTTTGCTCAAGGCCTGGAAACAGTGCAATTTTGGCCGTGGCAACGTGTTGGCGATCGTGGGCGACGGGCCCCTAGCCGCCTCGCTCCAACTGTCTTACGGCGAAGAGGATGGCATTGTGTGGCTCGGATTTGTTGCCGAGGAGGAACGGCGGATCGAAATTCTGCGGGGTGCAGACGTATTTATTTTGCCTTCTTTGGTGGAGGGACTGTCGCTGTCGCTGCTGGAAGCGATGGCCTGCGGTTTAGCTTGTTTGGCCACCGATGCGGGTGCTGACGGCGAGGCATTGGAGGAAGGCGCGGGGGTAGTTTTGAACACTCAGCGGGTGCGGAGTCAGTTGCAAACCTTGCTGCCGCTGTTTTGCGACCATCCTGAGTTTGGAATGGTGCTCGGTCAAAAAGCACGCCAACGGGCGATCGAGCGATACACTCTCAGTCAGAATATTACTGAGTTGGAAAAG
Source organism: Microcoleus sp. MOSTC5 (assembly GCF_036701825.1). NCBI lineage: Bacteria > Bacillati > Cyanobacteriota > Cyanophyceae > Oscillatoriales > Microcoleaceae > Microcoleus > Microcoleus sp. MOSTC5. The sequence continues at coordinate 35,834 of NZ_JAUBRK010000002.1, forward strand.
CTGTACTCAGAGGTTTTGCAAAAGCAGCGCGTGCCACTTCGGGGGTTGGCATAGGGAGGAAGTTCGGCAACGGATGTAACGGATGTAACGAAAAGGAAGTCGTGTCTTTACCCTTAGATATTTACTCGTTACCAGGCTGGAGCGTGGTAACGCAGATCCGGAGGCTCTGCCTCCATTTTCCAGCCGAGGCAGAGCCTCTATATATGGGTTCCCAGGCAGATCCTGGGAACCAGTCAACATTGCTCGTTGCCTACCCTCCCGGGCGCAAATAATCCAAAAGTCGATCGCCCGAATCGGCCCGAATCAAAGCAACCACAACATCCGGCAAACTTCCCAAACTCGGATAAACTAAATAGCGCGGTTCCCACCGCGGCCCAAACTTATCTTTAAAACTGTGCAATCCCTTAAAATTATAAAACTTGCTCAAGTGGTCTGAAAGATAAATCAAAACCTTTTCCAACCGCCCGGATTTCTCAGCTTCTCCGACTCCCGCCAAAGCCGACAAACCCAAATCAAATTCTTCATATCCCAATTCTTGACAATGCTGCAACATCGAAGCAAACAAACACTCCATCGTGCCATTTTCCACCTCAGTGCGACGCCGCATTAAATCAACTCCAACTACCCCCTCTCCCGCCGATATCATATTAGCAAAAGCACTAATTCTACCGTCTGGAGTGTGGATGGCTGCGACACGAGTTTCCCGCAAATATACCTCGTCAAACCAACCCACCGAAAACTTTTTTTCCGCGCCTTGAACCATTTGCAGCCACTCGTCGCTCACGAGTTTCATTTGCCGCATCAATTCGGAACTTAAAGGAGGTTCGTAAAATTCGATTTGATAACCGGCTTTTGTAAGTCTGTTGATAGCAGTTCTCAAGTTTTGATTGCTCTTGCCTTTGAGAGTAAAAGTTTTGAGATTGACAATAGCTTCTTCGCCAATTTGCACCGCTCGAAAACCGAGAGTAGAATACATTTCTAGATCGTCGGGCAAAGTTTGATAAAATGCTGGATACCAATCGTTGCGATCGCAAAATTCTTGAAAGCCCAGAATTGCTTCTTTGCGGTCTTCAGCGGGCCCGATGGGGTCTCCCAAAGCAATCGCACCTCTACCTTTCGACACATAGGCGATCGTACTTTTTCCCGAAAAACTAAAATAATAAGATTTATCCGGAAGCAAGGCCAGTCTCGCTAGCGTTGTCTGCCCGTATTTTGCTACCACTTCTTGAGCTTTATTCCGTTCCGAAATACTTGCCGAATTTCGCAGCAGCACCGGCCGCAGCAGCATCAAAAGTGCGTAACCAAGCGTTACCGTACCCACAGCATAAATCGAATCGGCAAAAAAGTTACTAAAGCGAGTTTGCGGAACCAACCCCGCATTGTCCGCCGTAAAAAACATGGCAAAAGTCTGGAACAAAGCTGTGTCTAAATCAAAATTAACCGCTTGTCCGTTAACTTGAAAACCGCTGTCTAAAATATAAAAACCAGCCGTCCCGTAAGCCAGCGTAAACAGCAAAGCCCCCAGCAAAACCCGGATTCCTTGAGCAATTGAAGGGCGATCGGATTTAGCAGTAAACGTCTGCCGCATCACCAACAACTGAAACAGCAGCACCCCAGAAAGCAAGCTTTCTTCAACATCCAATCCCTTGACTAAATGAATTACAATAGAAACGATTAACAATCCCACAGTCAGCAACCAAGCAATCCGCTTGCGCCGCAACAAATTAGTTGCTAGAGTTAGCAGCATAAATCCGATAACTGCTGCAAAAAAATGCCCGCCCGCACGCACGGGAAAAGGGAAAAATGGTTCTAGCCAATTTCGGCGATCTGGTAAACTGGGAGTTACAGCAGACAGTAGGTTAATAACTCCTACCAATCCGGTTAAAAATGATGCAGTCCAGAGTCCAATCCTAGTTTTTTGGGGTAACACTGTTGACCTTTCTAATTTTTCTGTGTTGCCAGTGATATTTTAAACTGTTTTCCAACATAACTCAAAGAATCGGCTAAATGCTTGTGCCAATAATTCCAACCGACATCGGGACCGACAATCCCGTGTCCTCCCGGAAATTTGTTAAACTCGTTAGCAATACCCAAACTGTTTAATTGCTCGTGAAACTGTTGAGTAGAACTCAGAAAGTCTGCGTCTGCTTCCCCGGCATCCAAATAAGCGCGCAACTGCTGTTTATCTTTAACACTAAGTTTTTCCACTAAATATTTAGGACTGTTAGCCTTGCCGCTTTGATCTGTAAAATAACCGCTGTGGCTGAACAAAATATTAAAATTATTCAAATAGCGCAAACCGATATTAAAAGCTCCCCAACCCCCCGAAGATTGTCCTCCCATTGCCCATAATTTGGGGTCTTCCAGCGTTCTGTAGCGCGATTTTATGATTTTCACTAACTCGGAGCCGATCGCGCTTCCCACCTTACCGTTGGGCCCGTCAAAATACTGCGGGTCCCACAAAGGGCTCGTACCCCGCTTGTCGTTCCCGTCAGGAGTAATTACAATTGATGGCGGCAATCTTTTGCTTTTATATAAATCGTGAAGCACAGAAGTAACAGCGGCTTTGTCCTGATAAGCGCGCGCGTCTCCGTGCCCGCCGTGCAGCAAAAAAATCACAGGATAGCGCTGTTTGGGATTTTTTGCGTACCCAGGCGGCAAAATTAAGCCGTAGGTGCGCTCTGAATTCATAGCTGCACTTTTATATGTTTTGAGTTGAAAATTTAAGTCAGCATCAGCCACTACTTTCGGAGGGTCTAACTGAGGTGCTCCGGCAATAAAAACGTACCAGTATCCACTCGCACCGAGGAGGAGGATTGTACCGGCACCGATACCTAAAACTTTTCCCAGCCACTTAGGCATACTTTCAATCTCTCTTTTTGATAGGCGATCGCAATCCGTACATTATATGCAAGTATATTGTAGAACTGTAGGTGAGGTCGATCGCACATTTTGCAGCTAAACTGCAACGGTCTTTGGGGCCCGTTCCACAGTTAAACTGCAACGATGTTAAATTCTTCAATTCTTTAATCTAAAATGGTATGACTTATCACAATCCTACTCCTACAGTTGATATTATCATCGAATTAGCCGATCGCCCCCACCGCCCGATCGTACTCATCGAACGCCGCAATATTCCCTACGGCTGGGCAATTCCCGGCGGCTTTGTTGATTACGGAGAATCGGTAGAAACGGCGGCCAAACGCGAAGCTTTAGAAGAAACGAGCTTGAATGTAGAATTAATCGAGCAATTTTACGTTTATTCTGACCCAGATCGCGACGCCCGCCAACACACAATCAGTATTGTATTCTTGGCTTCTGCAATCGGCGAACCTCAAGCCGCCGACGATGCTAAAAATTTACAAATTTTTGAATCTTGGCAGATTCCCCATCAATTATGTTTCGATCACGATCGCATTTTACGAGATTATTGGCGTTACCGTCATTATGGATTGCGTCCGCGTTTGTAGGAGGGGAGTTCTTGTTTCGTTCATCTCACATTTTGCACCAATGTCAGGAACAGGCAAGATTCCTGTTCCATAAAAAAAACTCAATGTTATTGTGGAACGGGCTTCTAGCCCGTTTTTGAGAATGTTGCAGCACCTGAGTTCATCCAACTAAATTTTATGGCAAGCTTGACAATATTAGGCGGAGGTGCTTGGGGTTCGGCACTGGCAAATCTGGGAGGCAAAAAAGGCGATCGAGTTAATTTGTGGTCGCGCAGCAGTTCTTTTAATCTAGAATCAGTTATAACAGGTGCGGATGTTGTTGTTTCGGCAGTTTCGATGAAAGGAGTTGGAGCAACGGTCGATCGGCTGCTGGCGTTAGAGTTAAGTCCCGATACAATTATAGTTACTGTCACCAAAGGTTTAGACCCCGCGAGTACGCGCACTCCGTCTCAAATTTGGCAAAATGCCTTTCCTAACAATTCAATTGTGGTACTTTCGGGCCCTAATCTTTCCGAGGAAATTCAGCTTGGATTGCCGGCTGCAACGGTAGCGGCGAGTTTGGATTTAGCTGCGGCCAAGCAAGTGCAAAATATTTACAGTTCTGATATTTTTCGGGTTTATGTTAATGAAGACCCGCTGGGAACTGAGTTAGGTGGAACTTTAAAAAATGTATTTGCGATCGCGGCTGGTGTTTGCGACGGTTTACAATTAGGAACTAATGCTAAATCTGCTTTGCTGACTCGCGCTTTGCCGGAAATGATTCGGGTGGGAGTTCGTTTGGGAGCTCGCGCAGAAACTTTTTACGGTTTGTCTGGTTTGGGAGATTTGCTCGCTACTTGCAACAGTCCTTTATCGCGCAATTATCGGGTTGGTTTCGGATTAGCTAAAGGCAAATCTTTAGAGCAAATTTTGCACGAATTGCAGAGCACGGCTGAGGGGGTCAATACTACTAATGTGTTGATTGATTTAGCGGATAGGCGCGAAATTGAAGTCCCCGTTTCCCGTCAAGTTTATCGCTTATTAAATGGTGAAATTACTGCCGAGCAAGCCGTTTTATCGCTGATGGAACGAACTTTGAAACCGGAAATTTTATAACCTGCACAACTAGATAGGTAAGGACTTAAGCAAAGCCTAAGTCCCTACCCGTAGCTGAAGTTTCAAGGACTTGGCTCACGAGTTGCTAGTTATAAATTAAGAGTTCTAAGCGGGATTGGTCGAGCGGTCAGATTGATGTTTCGATCGCTCAGTAGAGAAAGAGTTTAAGGAATTGAAGATGAGTTGTGAATCCAAAACTCTTTAACTCATAACTGCTACTACTTAACTTTTAACTCATAACTCATAACTTGCAGAGCGAGTTGCACCAGCTTTACATCTTGCCTTTCTGCATTACCTCTTGAAGGTGCTGCCGAATTTCCTGCGCGTGCTCCATGTCAGCTTGCTGCAATTTTTGAAACAGCTCAGCACAAGGCTGAGAACCTGTTTCTTGAGCATCTTTCATGTAAGTTTCGTAGGCTTTCAAAGCTTCAGACTTGTTGTGCAAAACTGTTAACAAATCATACTCGAGGTTGCTGATGACTGTACTACCGTTAGTGCTCATAAACTGACCTTCTGCTAGGATTTGTTCCAAGTTTGACCGATCCAGAGATGACTGTTCATCTGTCTAGAAGGGTAGATAATTTTTACTTTCCGCCGTAATAAAACGCAACTTCTTTATCTTTCAGCGGTGCGAAGTCAGCAGCAACGAGCATTTTATCGAGCTCGTTTTGAGGCAGATGTTTGACACCGATGCGGACAATGCGCGATCGCATTGTATTTGACACGCCACTGCGCTGTCTCCCGGCTTCTAATCCCATTACTTGCTTGTAGAGGTCTAATTTTGCTTGCGGAATCGGAGTACCGTCAAAGTCGATTCCTGAGGCGATCGCAACATCGATCGCATCTGCACCAGTTGTAGATTGAGCCGCTGAGTTTGTTTCTGAAGACATTGTGCAAATTAAATAAAAAGGACGATCGTCATAGAAAGTAGTTTAGTCCTAAAAGTGCCCAAGTTGAGCACCAAACTCTAGCACAGCTCAAAATAACGTAAACTCGTGAAACAAGCTAAACAGTCCGCCCCACAGTCTTCGATGAGTGTTCGATTAACGACTGTTTGGCACAAGGGCGATCGCACTTAGCATTTCTTCAAACAACGGATTGCCAAAACTCATCAATTGCAGTGAAGCATTTTCGTCAAAGATATCCGGGTAAAATGTTACAGCATAATCGCGACTTTTATAGTTAAGATGCCAAGTGCTAAAATAGTTGCAGAAATTTTTACCATAAGACCAATGTCCTCGCAGTCCCAGAAGTTGCAATAAATCGAAAACTTCGATGTGTTAATCTGCATCGGCGTGGCGGATAATAATAAGAGATATGGGCTTTTTTCTTTCAATTGCTGCATTAACTGTAACAACCGATTCGGAGTTTCCTTGCGGTTTTGGGGGCTTTGGTGGCGGGCGTGATGCGCTTCATCCAGAATCACCAAATCCCAAGGTTGCGCGTCTAAAAGCTGTTTTGTGCGATCGCTCCGACGGACTAAATGAGATGATGCTAAAATGAGATTTTGGGAATTCCAAATATTCTTTTCCTCTGAGTGACTCCTCTCCCCATAGGAATTTTTTTATTCACCTTTGCTATAACTCCAAAAGTGCAAGTTAAATTTTTCACGCAATTCTTCGTGCCATTGCGGCTGAATGCTGGCGAAAGTGCAAGTTAAATTTTTCGCGCAATTCTTCGTGCCATTGCGGCTGAATGCTGGCGGGTGCTAAAATTAACACAGGTTTGACGTTTTGGCTGATGAGTAAGTAAGGCAGAATCAACCCGGTTTCGATAGTTTCCCCCAATCCAACTTCATCCGCAATTAAGAAACTTTTTGGCAAATTTGCCACAACTCGGCGCAATATTTTAACTTGATGCAGCTAAGGTTTAATCGGAATAGATTTCAAACAATAATCGAGACAACTTGGTGAAGCGTACAAGTTGAGAAGCGGTTCCAATTTAGCATAATCTAGAGATATTTCAGCATTCCCAATAACTCCTCCTAACTTCTCACTACTGAATTCTGACAGATATGCCAGAGTGCAATTTCATCGTGAGTTTTGCCGCCCCCACAACTCGTTTCCAAACGAACCACCCCTGCCCCAGCGCTTTGCTTCATCAAGCGGCTGAAAACTTCCCGAATTAGGGTTTTGATGCCGTCAGTTGCGAAGGGATTGGCAAAGAATTTATTGGCATTTTGATAAACTTGAGGTGCATTTCCTTCGACTACCAGCAGCAATTTGGCTGCAAATAAATCTAGAGACAAGTCTCCAGATAAAATCTCATCTCTGGGCACGCAGTATCAAAGATTAATGGCAGCATCTAACGATCCTTTTGTGTTGGGTAAATGATTAAAATCGACATTTCCGCCGCTGACAATTACCCCAATGCGAGCATTCTGGGCTTTGATAACTCCATCGAACAAAGCCGCCGCTGCTAACACTCCCGTGGGTTCCACAACTATCTTCATGCGTTCCCACATAAAAAACATTGTCTGGCGAATTGCGTCTTCGGAAACTGTTGCCATATCGTCCACATAATGCAGCACCAAAGGAAAGGTTAATTTTCCCAAAGATGGCGTGCGCGCACCGTCAGCAATCGTATCGGGGTTAATAACAGTTTGCAGAGTTTTCGTGCGGAACGATCGCGCAGCATCGTCTGCTTGCTCGGGTTCTACTCCTATTACTTTACACTGCGGAGACAAAGTTTTTGCTGCGATCGCACATCCAGACAGCAAACCCCCGCCGCCACAGCAAACCAGCAGCAAATCCAACTCCCCAACTTCTGCGATTAATTCCAGCGCCGCCGTACCTTGTCCCGCAATCACCCACGGATGATCGTAAGGAGGAATAATTGTTAAGTGTCGTTCTGCGCCAATTTTGGCGGTGAGGTCTTCCCGCGCAACTTGAGTGCGATCGTACAAAATAATTTCTGCGCCGTAGCCGCGAGTCGCCTCTTGCTTGACTTTTGGCGCATCTGCCGGCATGACAACAGTAGCAGGAATTCCCAACAACTGTCCCGCAAGGGCGATCGCCTGCGCGTGATTTCCCGAAGAAAAAGTCAGCACTCCCCGCTGTTTTTCCGCTTCAGATAGCTGCATTAAAGCATTGCAAGCACCCCGAAATTTAAACGAACCCGTCCGCTGAAAGTTCTCGCATTTGAAAAATACCTGAGAATTCGTCCGTTTGTTAACAGTTTCCGAAGTCAGCACCGGCGTTTTGAAAGCTTTGCCCTGCAACCGCTTTGCGGCAGCCTCCACATCGGCGAAACTGACTGGCAAGGGATTTTCTGTAGAGAAGTCAGCACTCATAGATTTTAGATTTGGACTATCGAGGACTCTATTTGTAGGGTGGGGATTGCCCGCTTCACTCCTACCATTAAATTATAAATTTTTATGATATTTTGGGGCTAATAATTATTAGATATTGTGCTTAATTGTCAAAAAAGCTGTTGATTAAAATCAAAGTTATGACAATTTACTATCAAAAAGTAAAGTGAGGTTTGTACTTGCACAGGAGAGGGATTAATCAATACAAATTTAACCACCGCCCGATTAATTGTAGAGAAACAGCACGGCGCCGTGTCCTGATTTCGGGTAACGGGTAAAATAAACCGGATTGGATGGTCAAATTGCCCGATCGCCCGATCGAATCCAACCATCGACAACAAGGCAAAAGAGGACACGGCAATGCCGTTTCCCTACCCAAAAAAGAGCGGCTAAATTGTTTAACAATTACAAAAAAAAGGACACAGCAATGCTGTGTCCCTACCCGTATCTTGTAGGAACACGGCATTGCCGTGTCCCCATCCGTACCGCCGATATCCCGATTAGGATTCTTGCCGTTTAGAACAAGAACAATTCAGAATTACCGGAAATTCCTAAATCGACATCGACAGTAGCAAACAAACTGTTACCGCCAACCGTAGAACCGTTGCTATCGTAATACAGTTTAGTAGATGCAGACAAACTGTCGTAGATAGCCATGATGGACGGCCCGGTTAAAGTTGCTTCGAGCGCAGTTACAGAAACTGTACTGCTGTAAGCGTAGAAACTCGAACCCAAAGGCCCCGATCCGGTGGTAAATGCGGCAAAACCAGTGGTGTCGAGGTTAATTACATCATCAGCAATGCTGTAATTGGTAATTAAATCCCCGCCGTCAGCAGTAGTTCCGCTGAACACAAACACATCCAAACCAGCACCGCCGTTGAGAACATTGGTTCCCACACCACCGATTAAAGTGTCATTCCCGATACCGCCGTTGAGAGTATCGCTACCGCCACCGCCGAACAGGCTGTCATTGCCATCGTCGCCGGAAATGCTGTCGTTACCCAAACCGCCGTCGAAAATGTCGGCACCGCTACCGCCGCTGAAGATGTCAGCAAATTCAGTACCAGTGACGCTGTTAGCAGTCGCATCTCCGGTAAACAAGACAGGAGTAGTGAAGTTGTAACCGCCAGCACCAGAACCGAAATTGTTAAATGCGATCGGGAAAGTGTTCCCAGCCGCAGTTAAATCGGCAACGCTACCTGAGCTAGTAGTAGTACCACTGGCAGAAGGTGCGATCGTACCTGTAAATACAAAGTCCGCCGTTCCCAGATTGGTAGTAGCAGTACCCAAATTAGCAATCAAGGTAGAACCACCGGCTGTCGTACCGTTCGAGTCAAAATACAACACAGTCTCGTTCGAGGCATTCGTAAATGCGAAGAAACCAGCAGTTGTAGAATTGCCCAGGGCAGACGCTTGTGCAGCTTCCAAAGAGGCATAACTGCCACCGGTGAAAATCACTAACTCTTTGCCAGTAATGTCCGGAGTTGAACCCGTCACACCGTCAAAGTTAGTCGTCGTCAAATTGCCGAATTCGCTCGCGCTAAACTGGAATTTGTCAGTTCCAGAGGTAAAGTCGGTAATTGTATCGCCGCCTTCGCCTGCTGCTTTGTAAACAAACAGATCCGCACCAGCACCGCCAGTCAGAATATCTGCACCAGAACCGCCGCTGAAGATGTCAGCAAACTCAGTACCAGTGACGCTGTTAGCAGTCGCATCTCCGGTAAACAAGACAGGAGTAGTGAAGTTGTAACCGCCAGCACCAGAACCGAAATTGTTAAATGCGATCGGGAAAGTATTCCCAGCCGCAGTTAAATCAGCAACGCTACCTGAGTTGGCAGTAGTACCAGACCCAGAAGCTGCGATCGTACCTGTAAATACAAAGTCCGCCGTTCCCAGATTGGTAGTAGCAGTACCCAGATTCGCAATCAAGGTAGAACCACCGGCTGTCGTACCGTTCGAGTCAAAATACAACACAGTCTCGTTCGAGGCATTCGTAAATGCGAAGAAACCAGCAGTTGTAGAATTGCCCAGGGCAGACGCTTGTGCAGCTTCCAAAGAGGCATAACTGCCGCCGGTGAAAATCACTAACTCTTTGCCAGTAATGTCCGGAGTTGAACCCGTCACACCGTCAAAGTTAGTCGTCGTCAAATTGCCGAATTCGCTCGCGCTAAACTGGAATTTGTCAGTTCCAGAGGTAAAGTCGGTAATTGTATCGCCGCCTTCGCCTGCTGCTTTGTAAACAAACAGATCCGCACCAGCACCGCCAGTCAGAATATCTGCACCAGAACCGCCGCTGAAGATGTCAGCAAACTCAGTACCAGTGACGCTGTTAGCAGCCGCATCTCCGGTAAACAAGACAGGAGTAGTGAAGTTGTAACCGCCAGCACCAGAACCGAAATTGTTAAATGCGATCGGGAAAGTGTTCCCAGCCGCAGTTAAATCGGCAACGCTACCTGAGTTGGCAGTAGTACCAGACCCAGAAGATGCGATCGTACCTGTAAATACAAAGTCCGCCGTTCCCAGATTGGTAGTAGCAGTACCCAAATTAGCAATCAAGGTAGAACCACCGGCTGTCGTACCGTTCGAGTCAAAATACAACACAGTCTCGTTCGAGGCATTCGTAAATGCGAAGAAACCAGCAGTTGTAGAATTGCCCAGGGCAGACGCTTGTGCAGCTTCCAAAGAGGCATAACTGCCGCCGCTGAAAATCACTAACTCTTTGCCAGTAATGTCCGGAGTTGAACCCGTCACACCGTCAAAGTTAGTCGTCGTCAAATTGCCGAATTCGCTCGCGCTAAACTGGAATTTGTCAGTTCCAGAGGTAAAGTCGGTAATTGTATCGCCGCCTTCGCCTGCTGCTTTGTAAACAAACAGATCCGCACCAGCACCGCCAGTCAGAATATCTGCACCAGAACCGCCGCTGAAGATGTCAGCAAACTCAGTACCAGTGACGCTGTTAGCAGCCGCATCTCCGGTAAACAAGACAGGAGTAGTGAAGTTGTAACCGCCAGCACCAGAACCGAAATTGTTAAATGCGATCGGGAAAGTATTCCCAGCAGCAGTTAAATCGGCAACGCTGCCTGAGTTGGCAGTAGTACCAGTCGCAGGAGATGCGATCGTACCTGTAAATACAAAGTCCGCCGTTCCCAGATTGCTAGTAGCAGTACCCAGATTCGCAATCAAGGTAGAACCGCCCGCTGTCGTACCGTTCGAGTCAAAATACAACACAGTCTCGTTCGAGGCATTCGTAAATGCGAAGAAACCAGCAGTTGTAGAATTGCCAAGCGCTTTAGTTTGTGCAGCTTCCAAAGAGGCATAACTGCCGCCGGTGAAAATCACTAACTCTTTGCCAGTAATGTCCGGAGAAACCCCGCTAACACCGTCAAAGTTAGTCGTAGTCAAATTGCCGAAAGCGCTCGCGCTAAACTCGAATTTGTCTACCCCAACAGTAAAGTCGGAAATTTTATCGCCGCCTTCTTTAGTTGTCCTGTAAACAAACAGATCCGCACCACTGCCACCGCTTATGACATCCAAACCGAGGCCGCCGGTGATGGTATCGTTGCCGTCGCCGCCTTTGAGGGTATCGTTATAATTGCTGCCGACAATCTTGTCATCGCCTGCTAAACCATCGAAATTAACTGCAGCCGGATAAGTGCCGAAATCCACATTGTCAGGGCCAGCAGTACCGACAGGAATATTTAGTGGCGTGCCGGTGAAGACAAAGTTACTGACTTGCAGGCGAATGTTCACCGAGAAACTGGTGACAATTTCAAAGCGCGCCCCAATAGCAAATACCAGCACAGAACGACCGGTAGTGGCATCTGTAAACTGACAGAAAGTAGGCGCGTCTGGGTTGCCACCCAAAGCTGCAAACCGCGCTTGCAAAGACGCGATGCTGGTAACAGTGATATCCGCGGTGAAGTCCAGTAAATTAGCGCTGCCGATCGACCCAACAGTAGAACTAGCAGTAATCTCCAGTCGGGTCAAACTAGAAACGCTGAGATTACCAAAAGCTGCCGTAGAAAGCTCTAAAACATCGTCATCGACATTAAAGTCAGTAATTAAGTCAGCTTCTACAACTGTTTGAATCTCTTGGCGGGAAGTGCGGTAAATAAAGCGATCTTTCCCAAGACCCCCACTTATAGTATTGGTTCCTAGGCCGCCTTCGATAGCGTCATCGCCATCATTTCCAGTTAAGGTGTCATTCCCAGCACCGCCTATTACTGTGTCATCGCCGATGCCAGCTTCGATATTGTCATCGTCATCGCCGCCGTCGATATCGTCATTATCATCGCCGCCTTTAACTTTGTCCTTGCCCAAGCCTCCTTTTATTTTGTTTTTGCCTTTACCGACTTCGATATCGTCATCGTCATCGCCACTGTCGATATCGTTATCGCCATCGCCGACTTTAATTTTGTCCTTGCCTTTGCCGCTGATGATTTTGTTGTTGCCTTTACCGACTTCGATATCGTCATCGTCATCGCCGCTGTCGATATCGTTATCGCCATCGCCACCTTTAATTTTGTCCTTGCCTTTGCCGCCGATGATTTTGTCCTTGCCTTTGCCGGCTGTAATATCATCGTCACCATCGCCGCCTTCTATGTCGTTATCCAGCGTCGCCGAACCGACAATAACTTGAGATTGTGTAGTGCCAGCAAACTTAAAGACATTTTGCTCGATTTTCAAGCTAAAACGCTGGCCGGTGACAACGTTTTTGCCGTTGCTAACTTCAAAACCAAAACTAGCGGCACCGATAAAACCGGATGCCGCTTTGAAAGTTAACAAGCCTGCGTTAATGTCTGCTTGAGAGAAGGTAAAACCGACTTGTGTTACCGCGACTCCCTTAAAGAATAGTTGGCCGGTTGTAGTCGCGGGCAGCTCGGTTAGCTTGAAGACTATGTTGCTAGGACCTTGCTGGGCATCGACAAAACTCAACAACTCAGAAGTAATAGTTTGCTCGCTGCCGCTGGAACCAGCAGTCAAGCTATTATTATTTCCCACTCGCGGAGGATTAAAAATCGGGTTCGGAGTTGGAGTTGGAGTTGGAGTTGGAGTTGGAGTTGGAGTTGAACCGGTAACTCCTAAAAAGTCGCCAGCATCGATAAGCGTTGCGTTGACATTCAACAATAGCGTCAGCGCGAAGTTATTGACCCGAATTTCGGTATTGCCACCGACTTGTATAAAGGTCAAGCTGCTAAAGTTCAAATCACCAAACAGCAGAAACTTGTCCTCGTTGTCTGCGAAGTCAGTGATGACTGAACTTGCCCCAGAGGTACTGTTACTCACGACATAAACGTCAGATCCAGCACCGCCGACACAGGTATGGTTGCCAGTACCGCCCATCAGCGTATCGTTGCCGTCGCCGCCCATCAGCGTATCGTCGCCGTCGCCGCCGCCGCTAACGCTGTCGTCGCCGCCGCCGCCGTCTGCCATGTCATTGCCGTCGCCCGTAACGAGGGTATCGGTGCCCGCACCGCCCATCACGGTATCGTCACCGTCACCGCCGATCACGCTATCGTCGCCGTCGTCACCGCTGCAAACGTCGCTGCCGGCACCGCCGATCACGGTATCGTCGTCGTCGCCGCCACTAACGCTGTCGTCGCCGTCGTCGCCTGCACAGTTATCGCTGCCGGCGCCGCCGATCACGGTATCGTCGCCGGTGCCCCCGCTAACGCTGTCGTCGCCGTCGTCGCCTGCACAGTTGTCGCTGCCGGCACCGCCGTTAACGGTATCGTCGCCGAGGCCGCCGCTAACGCTGTCGTCGCCGTCGTCGCCTGCACAGTTGTCGCTGCCGGCACCGCCGTTAACGGTATCGTTATCTTTGCCGCCGTTAACGGTATCGTTGCCGTCGCCACCGCTAACGTTGTCCTTGCCCTGATCGCCCCTGACGGTATCGTTGCCTTCGCCGCCCTCGCAATCGTCGTCGCCTTTGCCGCCGATCACGGTATCGCTGCCGCTGCCGCCGTCAACGTCATCGTCGCCTTCGTTGCCGTGCACCCAGTCATCGCCGTCATCGCCTTCGCAGGTGTCGTTGCCGGTACCGCCAAAAAGGCTGTCCTCGTCTTTACCGCCGTTAAGTTTGTCGTCGCCTTTGCCGCCCTTAACCTTGTCTTTATCGCGATCGCCCTTTATTTCATCGTCGTCATCGCCGCCCTCGCAATCGTCGTCACCTTTACCCCCGTAAATTTTATTTTTTTTGCCAGGGTTTCCTTTGATTGTGTCTCGGCCTTTTTTGCCGAATATCTCCTCGTTAGCGCCGGTGGCGACAATTACGTCATCGTCATCAGTACCGAATAGGGTTCGGCGGCGATCGATGCCGTTGCCATCATCTAAGTCATCTGTGTCGCCCGCATCTTCTTGGGGTACGGCGTTAAATTCAGCAATGTTGCTGTTATCCGCAACTTGACCGTTATCGGCGGTGGTGCCACTGTTTTCTGCGATCGCTACCTTAATTAACTCGGCTAACTCGTCGTCGGACATCTCAGGGGTATTGTTGTCGAAATCCTCGACAGGAATTTGTGTTTCATCTCGATCGGGAAAAAGTGTTCCCGATACATCTTCTAACAACAGTTCTTCTTCCATTCTGAATATTTCCCAAAAACGTTTGAGCTTCTTACAATCAATTTATCAGTAAGCAGGAGGCAGCAGAAGAAAAAATTTAAACTTCATGATTTCGCCTGCTAGAGGGGCTGATGTCCTCATCTTTACTATAGATGCCACTTAAAATGCAAGGTTTTTTTCTCATTTGCGAGTTTTATTTTCTGCCATTGCGCACCAAAATTAATTGCTCCGCCATTACACTGTAAGTGCTGCGCCGAAGCGCCTAGCATTTGAGATGTTCTCCGTAATTTCTACATTAAGCTGCGCCTAAGTGCCCTTGATTGTAGATTTACTACGTAATTTCTACAGTGAATTAGCTGAATTTAAACTCGCAACTTACAACTCCCCAAAACCTCGATCCCCACAATTTAACCCTTGCTTTTCTTGCGATTGAGCCTGGTTGCATTGAATTTTTGTAACACTCCCAGCTCGGACAAACCCTTCCCTGACTTAGGATTTGAGCTTCTTTAACTAAAGGACTACACCCTCCTAACTTTAGTTCCCGATGACTAATTAGAAATTTAGATTGTTCGCCCGGGCAAATATTTGTTTTAATTTTCAGTCGCATAATTGTCTCTCGATTTGACCGAGGCGAGCAAACTGAAATAGTATTTATTTTGATATATAAAAATAGCTCTGCAAAAATCTATTTATCTCAAGACAGATTGTAAGAGTTAGAAACGAACAGGAATAAACGCAGGAGTTATTTTGGGTTAAAGTTGTAAGTTCGCTCGGCCTTTCGAGCGGGACTGACGCAGGGCGATCCTGAGAAACCCAGTTGTTTTGTAGAGGCTTCGCTGCCAAATCAAATATTTCTCCGAGAAACCAGCTTGATGAGGCTTAGTCCTCTAGATGATAAAAATGATTGTTGCTTGAGAGGACAGGAATAATTTGATAGCGGTTGTATTGTTGAGAATTCTTGGCTCCTTAATTTTATTTTTCCTGCTTAACTTTAACTAGATTAAGACAGTTAAATAAAAAAACTAATAACATAAAAGTGGTAAATTAGCAATGCTCGATTAGCAATTATCGAGGGTCAACTATCGATTACGGATCGCCACAGAGGTCTTAAGGATGAGGGTGGACGGCTTACGGATGAGGAGCCAGGGCTGACCAATTAATTAATTGACACAAAATCAAGATTTCAGATGGGGGGTTGGTGGTACAGGATAAGCGCTAAGGACCGATCGACAGATCGAAAAAAAAAAAAAATACTCAACTTTGTCTCCGATATTGCCCTGAAACCGGTTGGCGAGAGCCGAAGTAATTTTAATAAGAACTAGAGATCCGCCTGGTAAAGTGCTTCCAATTTAACTTTACTCAGCAATGAGAAACTCAAGTTCGCGACGAATCTAAAGGGGTCTGCGGTAGAGGTGCAAAATGTTAAAGATAGCAAGATTCGAGAAATTTCGGCTTTCACTGAGCCACAGGGCAATAAAAACTAATAAACTGTTATTAAAGTACAACTTTTATAGCCTCAAAGTGTTTGAACAAATATATTTGACCCCAGCGTTCGCCCGATCGGGGGAAGCGCATTCAGAAACTTTGATTGAAAGAGTAAAAATAATTTTGCCGATGGCTATTCCTAGCCGCAAAAACGCAGGCAAATTCAGAATTAAGGCGGGAGGGCGCTAAATCCGTGAGCCAGGAATTTCAACTCTCAGTCACCCCAGTTGGGGACGACGAATATCTAGTGCGGACAGAAAGGGTTGCACCCGGTGTACCCTTAGCAGAAGAACAAGTCCGCTGGCCGATCGACGAATGGCTTGCACTGTCTGCTCAACTGATGAACGACCCGCTGGTGGGCTTGCTCCAAGGAAAAGCATTACAGGGAACCAGTTTGGCTGGTCGGGGAATCTCGCGCTCGGGAAACAACTCAGGGCCGAATTTAGTAGCCCTCGGGCAACAATTATACAGCGGGCTGTTTCAAGGAAACTTGCGCGATAGCTGGACTTGCGCTCAAGGCATCGCCCAGCACCGCCGAGAAGTGCTGCAACTGCGACTCGGACTCAAAGGCCGGCACTTGCCGCGGCTGCCGTGGGAAGTTCTGCACGCCGGCGATCGCCCTTTGGCAACCGGCACCGATGTCGTGTTTTCCCGCTACCAACCAGGTACAAGTTTGTTCAAACAAACCCGGATACTGCCCAGTGGCGGGCCGCTAAAAATTTTAATGGCGATCGCCTCTCCGAGCGATCGAGACAGCTTGCAGCTCAAGCGAGAAGTGCTCCACCTGCAACAAGAACTCCAAAACCGCACCGCTAACCCTCTCAAAAACAGCCCTCACTCCCCGGAAATTCAACTGACTATTCTCGAACAGCCCGATCGAGAACAACTTACCCAAGCCCTAGAACAAGGACACTACCAAGTCCTGCACTACGCAGGCCACAGCAACTTAGGTTCCAGAGGTGGGGAACTCTACCTAGTCAGCAGCCGCACCGGCTTAACCGAAACCTTGAGTGGCGACGACTTAGCTGGATTGCTCGTTAACAACGGTATTCAGATGGCAGTGTTCAACTCCTGCCGCGGCGCCTATGGCGACCCCTCAAACCTCGCGGACGACAGCCCGGAACGCAACTTAACCGAAGCTCTAGTCAAGCGGGGCATTCCGGCAGTGCTAGCAATGGCAGAAAGCATTCCCGACGATGTAGCCCTAACTCTCACGCGGCTGTTTTACCGCAACCTCAATCAAGGCTATCCAGTCGATCTCAGCCTGAGTCGAGCTAGAGCCGGACTAATTTCTGCCTACGGTTCTCACCAGTTATACTGGGCTTTGCCCATTCTCTACCAGCACCCGGACTTTGACGGCTATCTGACCGGCGCCCCAGCCCAAGGCGCGGCATCCGGGTCTCGGGTGCCAATAATCGCGTCGGGAACGCAGCAGGCTCTCGCGGGTACAGAATGGAATGCGCCACCTTCGCTCGCGGCGATCGCCCAATACCCGGCGACAGCCAATAGATCGCATGATTCAGACAGTTCTGACGGCGAAGTCTGGGAATATTTTCCTGACCCATTAAAAGAGTGCAGGGATTGGGTTCACCAGAACGATCGGCACGAGGCTGCTAATTCACCGAACTCACCGACGGCTTCGCCGTCCTCTATTAATAATCCTGACTCTTCGGTTATCCAAGAAATTTCCCCTGCGGCACCGGCTCAGAAACCGTTAAAAAAACCGGGATTGAAAAAATCTGTGGTCCTGGTGCTTTGCTTGTTGCCGGTTGCTTTGAGTGCTGGCTTTTTTGGGTGGCGGTACTCGCACCAGCGAGACACGAAACCAGAAGAGTTACTGCCGGCGGTACGGACTCCCCTGTCGCAAAATTACCTGCAAGAACGCCACTAAAAGCAACAACCTCCGTCAGTGCTGAGTTTGGGCCCGCTTGCCATAACTCCAAACTGGCGGAGGTTGTTGCTGGCAATTGGCTCACGGCTGCCGCTGGAAAAGTTATCAAAAGTATGCTGCTCGATCGAATCTCGGACTTACGCTCATCAAACTGGTTTCTACCCAACATCAAAAGCTAGGCCACCTGCACATCTAGGAAGAAAATGGGTTTCTCGTCGATAGAGTAAGTCCGGGACTACTTAATATATAATTCGTCAGTCAATTTGAGATTTTAGACTTCGGCATCAGCGCTCAGTCGAACGATTTGAGATTTTAGATTTACTCCACAGATAAATCTGGGATCTTGAACAAGAATCTAAAATTTTGATTTCTCCACGACAGGAGTCGGTGACTTGTATCCGTTTTTGGGCGGGCTGATTCGGCAGCCCGAGCATTCGTCATTCGGTACAAGACAATAAAAGCAAGAGCTGCAACAATTAAAAACGTCCTCACCGTCAGGGTGGTTACTATATTTCACAATAAGTAATTGTGCAAGTGGTGGTGAGTTTGACGTGCCCCTACAGCTTGCGCATAAGTTTTGAGAGTCTGGCAGTTTGTCGGCTACGAGTGCAAACCAGTAGATTTACACCGAAACTCCATGCCGGGAACTGCTGATAATTTGTAGTGCATGAAACATTTAAGCTGTTGTGCATTTAACTCGGTCTTTTTCAATTCCCCTGTGGAAAGAACCTCAAATTTTCTGGCTTGGGGCCGGAGGAGGAAGATTTTCCCGAGTTCCCCCTGAAAATCTACTGATACGCGGCGAAGGGTTAAGATTCGCGAAGCAATCTCGCCCGATCAAAACTATTCCCCTCTTGGTGCCTGCGTGATGTTTATGCCGCCGCGCCCATTGAGCCGGGTTTTAGGTTAAACCCGTTCAACGAACAGGTGAAATTTCCTTCAATTTTTACCTGATTGCCTTCCCCAGACTGCTTTCTCTGCAAGTTATATGCCGAACACCTTAATAGAAGATTGCTCGTTGGTATTTGGGGTTGTGAGGGGATTTGCCGCCAGAAAAACAGGGTTTATACCTTTTTAGATTTTAGATTTTAGATTTTAGATTGAAGAATTGGGAATGACTTATTCCATAAGGGTTTGGAGCTTGCCTACAGTTGGATTCTTTTTGTAAACTGGTTTTGGAAGTAGCTGGCAGCGGCATCGAGAACAAGTGCTGCCTCGCCTTGTTGAGGTAAAAGTTAACCCCGCGCAGGTAAATGCTTTCGGCAGATTTGCAGCGGCAGCACTCTAGGTATTTCGATTCATGGCTGTGTTGTTTTTACCTTGACCGCAGACACGATCGGACATTGGTGAATGCAGGGAACAGACTTTACTGTAAAAAAGTAAAGCATTTAATTTGCGACAATAATTCCCTGCCCGATCGCTCCGAGGCTTAGGCAAGCATTTGAGCCGCGAGGAGCAAATTGATCGCCCTTCGAGCATCCTTACTTGCACACCCGGTCTTGAGGTCGCAGAAATTTATCCAGAATCTTAATATTCAGAATTCTTAGTATTGACAGTGAAACAAAGTTAATCTAATGTGTTGTAATTGATATAAGTAAAGTCCAATAAGCGAGGTACGGTCAATGGCAGAAACAGCTACAGCACCCTTAACAGGAAAAGGTCTGCTTCAAAAAATCAAAGGCAGCGATTTGCCGCGCAGAGAACTTGCAAAGCTTTGCGGCTACTTCACGGTCAGCAAAAGTGGAGAAACCCGGATTAATCTGGCTGAGTTTTACGATGCAGTGTTAGCTGCTAAGGGCATTGAGCTAGAGAAGTCGAAAGCAGACGGACGCGGGCGAGAAGCGAGTTATCGAGCTAGCGTTCACAAGAATGGTTCGATCGTGATCGGGGCAAATTATACCCAAGAAATGGGATTAAAGCCGGGAGACGAGTTTGAAATTAAACTCGGATACAAGCACATTCGCTTGATTCAGATCGATGTGGACAGACCGGATGTGGATGTGGATGATGAAGAGGAGGATACAGAAGAATAGAGGCGATCGCGATGCAGTCAGCCGATAGCAAGGCGACTGGATTTGGCATTCGCTACACGAGTATTTGCGCGCCACCCTTCGATTTAACTGATGAGCTGTCTTGACTATTTCTATTTTCTCTTGTCCCGCAAAGATTACAGTGCCTCTGAACTTCGCAAAAAGGGGCAAGAGAAAGGTTTTGGCAATGAGGAAATATTGGAGGCGATCGCGCAAATTCAAGACCGGGGCTATCAGTCCGACACTCGCTTGGTGGCAAACTCGATCGCCTCTGCAGCAGGCAAATACGGGAAATCGGCCATCAAGCGCAAGTGCCTGCAAAAAGGAATTACCAGCGATTTGTTCGAGCAAGTCTGGGAAGAAGAAATTCCCGAAAATCAGGACTCCGAAGCACAAAAACTGGCCGAATTAAAAGCCAAAGTCATGCGCAAATACAAGCTCGATACTTTGGCTAAAGCAGATCCGAAAACCAAGGGAAAAGTCTTGAATTACCTGCAATACAGGGGCTTTAATGCCTTTGAAATGTGGCGGCAGTGGCAGGCGGAAGAAGAAGATGAGTAAGTTATAGGACAACCCTCGATCGATGCGGCCCCCAGATAGTCAAGCACAAATGCACTGCTGCCTGGGGGCTAAATTGTGAGTTCTGAGTTTTTGTAACTGTATGTCAATCCTCAGACTTGACTAAATAAGATTCGTACATCTGCCGGTGTCTGGCTAAAAGCTGGAGATATTTCTCGTTGCTTTTGGCCAGCATCCATTTCTCTTGAAAAATGGCGGCGGATTCTGCTTTCACCGGATCTGCTTGTAGCGGCAAAATATCTTTTCGAGCTGCGCTTTGCTCTGCAACAGACTTCAGCTTTTGAGGGTTTTGCTGGTATTTTCGGCCGCTTTTGTGGTTGGCGTAGCGACGCGATCGAGTGTAGCCCATCTGTAAGAACTTGCGGGCCATGTCGGCTCCCACAAAATCTTCGCGATCGAGATACTCTAAAAACAAGGAGTAAATTTTGCTGCTGGACTCCCTGGCAATTTCAGGAGTCTTAAATCTCCAGAAAGGCAGAATTTCTCCTTTGTAGGGTTCCACCAACAGCACTCCCTGTTCTCCTTTCCCTACCCGATAAAGTTCCGGGTGCTGTCGAAAGTCGATGTTCTTAAAATCCAAAGAGTAGTCGAACTGCTTCATTGGGCATTTTCTGTTCTATCTGGAACTATAGAAGCCCGGGGTTTACCTTCGTCTGGTTGAGTATAAACCCAAGCCCAAGCAATCAAGACAGCTTGAAAAGGCAGCCTGAACCAATACAGTAATTGGTTGTGGGGAATCCCTTCTATCGGAATGTTGTTGACGGCTTGATTGATATTAGCTGGAAACACGGCAATAAACAAGGCAATTAATCCCCACGCAGCCGCCCTGCTGACAGGAGGAACTAACAGCCCAATTCCTCCCAAAATCTCGAAAAAACCGCTGATATAAACCAAGGCTTCCGGGTAAGGAAGCTGGGGCGGCACGATTCTGATAAAAGGTGCGGGCACTGCAAAGTGCAGCACGCCTACAATATTGATAGCTACTGCGAGGATAACTCGCCAAATTTCTTTTTGACTTTTCATGGGCAATCGGTAATTAATAATTGTTAACTTGCTGCGATAATGCTTGCAAAAGTTGCCTATCTGGGATCGAGATGACAAGAAAACTCTGACACAAAAATTCTAGCTTTCCGGGTTTGTCTACTCTTGCTGGTGGCTGAAAGGATCTTGTTTACTAGAAAAACCTGGTTTCTGGGTAAGTCCCTGACAAGTTTTCTCAGCCCCAAACTAGAGGAAGCGAGAGCTCGAATCGAAAGCCTGCGCGTTGACTGCCGAAAACAGATAGCGCGCATTTTGATACCAGGATTTTAATGTCTAGTTCCCTGCTGCTGTCTCTATCTTCGGGTAGTAAAACCTGATTTTTGGTTCCGGGTAGGGCTCATTCAGCACCCAAACCAGGGGGATTTTCTCGATCGACAAATGCGCCTGGGCTTAACATTAAATCATCCAGGGAATTGATGAGTGCGATTGCTTCTAAATTTGACCTTGCCTTGCAGGCGATTCCCTACCCTTCGGGAACCCCTGCGGGAAGATAGCTTCGCTCGCGCGTACCTTGATTAGACTAATTAATGCGAGTAATTTGTCAATAACTTTAAGAATTATTTAAGATTTTCGCTTTGAGAATTATTTGCAGAGGCAATTCGGAAACACTCTGTAATTAAAATAAGCGTCTCTCTTTGGGGTTTTGTCAACTTCCTACAGATGTTACAATGGATCAAATGATCGAATTTGCTAAAAACTCGATCGCCATAGCAACTCCCAAATTATCCTGCTGGAATTCAAAATTGTCACCAACGGCAGGAACTTTTTAGCCTCCACATTATTCAAAAAGATTGAGCCTCCAAGCGCTGTGTCATTTTTATCTACACGCAAGCAATCACCGACGACCATGAACACCTCACTGAACACCTCTACATTTGGCATAAACCGGATGCTGCGACAATCGCTGTTGCTTGGCATCATTTCTGCAGCAGCTTTGGCTAGCGGATGGGCGCCCGGTTTGTACGGACAATCCCCAAACCTCGTTTTCGGAGCAGCAGCCCAAGCTCAAGAGATTAGCAGCGAGGAAATTACTAGCTACGCTCGCGCTGTGTTGGCAATAGAACCCAGACGGGTGGAAGCTTTTAACGAAATTAAAGGAATGGCTGGGGGATCGGTTCCCAGAGTAGTGTGCAACGAAACTCAGGAAATTAATAGGTTGTCTGGAAATGTTCGCGGTATCGCAGTGAATTACTGCCAACAAGCTAAAAAAGTTATCGAAACCAATGGTTTGACAGTTAGTCGCTTCAACCAGCTCACTTTGCTCCAGCAAGCGAATCCGGCAGTCAAACAGCGAATTCAAGCGGAACTCCTGCGGCTGCAACAAGCGGGCAATCAATAAGCTTAAGGGTTTGAGTCTTTCTTCCTCTCCCGTTCGATTGTTCGAGTGACTAGACGGTATGCAAAAATTTTTGAAAAAATGGCGATCGTCTGTAATAAAGTGCTTGACAAAACAACCATAATTTGGTAATGAGATAAGAACGGGAGCGGTTTAGAGAGATGACTATTTTCCCACTAGGTGTAAATTCCAATTAAAGAGCAAAAAATGTTCCTCAAAAACTAGATGTGCAGTGAATTGCTCTGAGGAATAGAATATAAAAATGCTAACTTTCACAAAATATTTGCCTGCAAATCCCGATGCTATTGTCAGCTTTACTTTACCGATGACAGCCGACGATCGCACTCGCAGCCGCCACCGATTCGAGACAGAAACGGGGGAAAAGCTGCACCTGAGTTTGCCAAGAGGTACGGTACTGCGCGATCGAGATTTATTGCAGTCGGAAGACGGTAGCTGTTTGGTACTGGTAAGTGCAAAACCCGAATCGGTGCTGACAGCGCGGACATCAAGTCCGCTGCTACTGATGCGCGCGGCTTATCATTTAGGAAACCGTCACGTAGCTTTAGAAATTGCCGATAATTATTTAAGACTTTCTCCCGACTCTGTGTTGCAGGGAATGCTCGAAAAAATGGGTTTGGAAGTAACAGAAGAAATTGTGCCGTTTCAGCCGGAAATGGGCGCTTACGGGCACAGCCATTAGATTTTAGATTTTAGATTTTAGATTTTAGATTTTAGATTTACTCCCACCGATTAATCCGAGGGCTTATGACCAAATTGGTTTCGGCCATTCAATTAGATTTTAGATTTTAGATTTTAGATTTTAGATTTACTCCCACCGATGAATCCGAGGGCTTATAACTAAATTGCTTTCGGCCATTCAAGAAGCAAGAAGTCAACAGTCAACAGTCAACAGTCAACAGTGAACAATCAACTATTATGTTTGTTGCAGCTAGCTTTTGCACCTGTGGGAGCTTATAGTTATTCTGAGGGAATCGAAAGTCTGGTAGAAACCGGTGCGATCGACAGCGAGATTACTTTGAGGAATTGGTTAGAAAATTCGCTGCAATTCGGGGCTGTTCGAGTAGAAGCCGCTGTGGTGGTACGGGCTTTGAGGGCAGCCCAGATTGGGGATTTGACCGCTTTGAATTACTGGAATGCTTGGGCGACTGCTGCTAAGGAAACAGAAGAGTTGCGCTTGCAAAGTTGGCAAATGGGGCGGACTTTGGTCAGGTTACTGCTGGATTTGCGATCGCCCGTTGCTTCTGGGTTAACAACAAGTGTAAAAGATTTGGTGGAATTTGGCGGCAATCCGTGCAATTTTGCGATCTGCTTTGGCATTGCCGCCGCCAACTGGCAGATTGAAGAGGAAGCGGCCGTGTTAGGATATTTGTACAGTTGGGCTGCCAATTTGGCGAGTGCGGGCGTAAAACTGATTCCCCTCGGTCAAACAGCCGGTCAACAGTTGCTGTTAGATTTGCAATCTCCAATTAGCTGTACCGCGCAAGAAGTTTTAAAATTAGAAGATGATGATATTGCTAGTTGCAGTTGGGGATTAGGCTTAGCTAGCATGGCGCACGAAACTCAGTACACTCGGTTGTTTCGCAGTTGAAAATCAGAAAATCTAAAATCTAAAATCTAAAATCTAAAATCGCTATGGGTGCTTTTCGTGTAGGAATTGCGGGGCCAGTTGGTTCGGGGAAAACTGCTTTACTTGATGCTTTGTGCAAGTCGCTGCGGCAGCAGTACCAGATTGCGGTTGTTACTAATGATATCTATACTCAGGAAGATGCCCAGTTTTTGGTTCGGAGTCAAGCTTTAGAGAGCGATCGAATTTTGGGCGTAGAAACGGGAGGCTGTCCCCACACAGCCATCCGCGAAGATGCTTCGATTAACTTAGTAGCGATAGAAGAGTTAGAACACAAATTCACGGATTTAGATTTAGTATTTGTCGAAAGCGGTGGCGACAATTTGGCGGCCACCTTTAGCCCCGAGTTAGTAGATTTAACAATTTACGTGATCGATGTCGCTGCGGGCGATAAAATTCCGCGCAAAGGCGGGCCAGGAATTACTAAATCAGATTTGTTAGTAATTAATAAAACAGACCTCGCACCTTATGTAGGAGCAGATTTAGGCGTGATGGAACGAGACGCTAAAAAAATGCGCGCCGACAAACCTTTTGTTTTTACTAACTTGAAGACCAAAGAAGGATTAGAATCAGTAGTTAAATTCATCCACTCCCATATCGTGTAAAACATCAGTCTGCATCTGCGTTCATCTGCGTTTATCTGCCTTCATCTGCGGTTAAAACTCCTAAAAACTATCACCGCACCACCAATTCCCTCACCAAATTAGCCAAACGTTCTGTACTATCTCTCACCGCTAATTGAGCAGCAGCTTTAGACATTTTTTCCAAATATTCCGAATCTCTTAACAAATACAATACTTTGCTTTGCAACACATCTGCGGTCAGTTCGCTTTGACGGAATACCACGGCGGCGCCGGCTTTAGCAAATACTTCCGCATTAAATCTTTGGTGGTCGTCAGCGGCGTGAGGAAAAGGAATTAAAATAGAAGGTACTCCCGTCACTGCTAATTCTGTTAGAGCACTCGCGCCCGATCGACTAATGGCTAAATTTGCTCGCTGCAATAAGCTCGCCACATTGTCGTAAAATGGCATAGACAAATATTGCTCGTGTTTTAAACTCTCAGCCTCCGGGTCATTATTTCCTGTCAGGTGAACCACCCAAGCACCAGCATCAAACCAAGCCGGAGCACACTGGCGCACTAACTGATTGATGGCGACAGCACCTTGAGAGCCGCCCATGACTAAAATTACAGGTACACTGTCAGGAATTGGCAAATTTAGAGGTTGGCGGGCGAGGAATTGCGATCGCACAGGTGTACCCGCAACCACGGTTTTCGCGCGGGGTAAATGCTGGGCCGCAGCTTCAAATCCGATCGCCACAGCAGTGCACAAAGGACTAAACCAGCGCGTCACCTTCCCGGGAATGGCATTAGATTCGTGGAGAATCACCGGCAAACCCAAAGAACGGGCCGCCAGAATTGCAGGCGCTGCGATGTAACCGCCGGTAGTAAACACTCCCTGAAAATTTCCCGCTTTGAGCAACTTCCGCACCTGAAGGATCGAGCCGGCGAGTCCGCCCAAAATTCGCAGTGTACCGAGCCCAAATTGCTGCTGAAAGCCTTCGACGGCGATCGTGTGGAGGGGGTAAAGGGATGAAACTAACTGGGTTTCCATGCGGTCTGGGACTCCCAGCCATTCGATCTGACAGTCGTTCAACTGACTGGCGGTGGCGATCGCGGGAAATAAATGTCCACCAGTGCCGCTAGCTGCAACTAACAACCGGAGGGGGGCTTTTGTCAAGGTATTTGTTTCTTTTACAAGTACAAGTTCCACAGGTCGAGCGATTTTATATTTGAGGTTTTAGATTATTATGCTTATTATTCCGGCAGTTTCAGCCAATTATCAATCAGCAATCTAAAATTAGATTGTGCCGTGTCCGTCCTTCCGTTGTCAGTTTTCGTTGCAGGCGAACAGTTGCCCGCGCCACGACTCCTGACAAATAACCAAATTATCACCTAATGCGTAATTTTTTGAATTTAGTGCCAAGTGCATCTGAGTATTTTTCCAGCCGTCGGCTGGAAAAAGCCGATCGGGCGATCGTTTTTGGCTTTAACTGCGGGCAGTCGATCGCTCAAATCTTGTTATGTTTAACAGTGGTAAGTGCTGGCGTGCTGCATCCGAGTGCAGCAAGAGCGATCGGTGCGATCGCGGCGACTCCCCGAACGATCGCCCAAACCCCTGCAAATGCGCCGGCCCCACTCACAAAACTGCTAACAGAAATTGACGCAGCGGCCAACCGGCGCGACGTCAAAGCAGTTATGGCATTTTACAGCCAGAACTTCACTCATTCTGACGGCTTAAACAGCCAAAGCATGGCAAAAGCCCTCACCCAACTCTGGGAGAGATATCCGAGTTTAAATTACCGCACCGAAATCAAATCTTGGAACACCGAAGGTAGCGCCATTGTCGCTGAAACCGTAACTACAATTTCCGGCACTCACAAACAGGATGGCAGAGAATTAACTCTCAAAGCTACTATCCGTTCTCAGCAGCGCTTTGAAGGTGAAAAAATAGTTAAGCAAGAGATTTTAGCAGAACAAACTCAGCTTAGTTCTGGCCAAAATCCTCCCACAATTGAAGTGAATGTGCCGGAGCAAGTTAAGGTGGGCGAAGAGTACCATTTTGATGCCATTGTTCGAGAGCCGATCGGCGATGATATTTTAATAGGGACTGTTTTGGAGGAACCCATTACCGAAAAAACCTTTTTTAATCCCTCAGAAGTCGAGCTGGAGTTGCTAAATTCCGGGGGAATTTTTAAAGTAGGTAAAGCTCCGGCTACCCCTGAAAATCGGTGGGTTTCAGCAGTTTTGATGCGACAAGGCGGAATTGCAATGGTTAGTGTGCGATTGCGGGTTGTCAAGTAATAAAATAGGTGTTATTGGTTATTTGGGTAATTTCTGTAGTGGCGGGTTAGGTAAAATCTCTAATACAAAGGAGAGAACGGGTAAACCTGCCCCTACAAGAATTATGGTTATTTGACCAGACTTGATTTTCTGCCAACTCAAAACTAACTTTTTCCCTCTTCCTTCCTCTCTCCGCCCTAGAAAGGTTAATACATCTTCCTTATTATTAAAAATGATTTCTATCCACAATCAAATTGTTTTCATTACAGGTGCAAGTAGCGGTATCGGATCAGCCTGTGCCAAGATATTCGCCAAAGGTGGAGCAAAACTAATTTTAGCAGCCCGCCGCTTTGAAAAACTCGATCGACTGGCGAACGAACTTGTAGAAACAAAATCGATCGCGTCGGCGAACGAGATTTACTTGCTAGAATTGGACGTGCGCGATCGCCCGCGAGTCGAATCGGCGATCGCTGCGCTTCCCGATGCGTGGAAAAGCATAGATATTTTAGTTAACAATGCGGGATTGAGCCGGGGTTTAGACAAACTGCACGAAGGCAACTTTCAAGATTGGGAAGAAATGATTGATACCAATGTTAAAGGCTTGCTGTACATGACTCGCTCGATCGTGCCGGGAATGGTAAGCCGAGGCCGCGGCCACGTAGTGAATATCGGCTCAATAGCCGGCCGCCAAACTTATCCGAAAGGCAATGTTTATTGCGCTTCCAAAGCAGCAGTGAGAGCTATTTCCGAAGGTCTGAAACAAGACCTTTTGGGAACACCAGTGCGAGTGACGGAAATAGAGCCTGGTTTGGTGGAAACAGAATTTAGCAATGTCCGGTTTCACGGCGACTCAGAAAAAGCCAAAAATGTCTATCAAGGGTTGACACCTCTGACTGCTGACGATGTAGCCGATGTTGTGTATTTTTGCGCGACGCGATCGCCCCACGTCAATATTAGCGAAGTCTTGCTAGTTCCGACAGCTCAAGCTAGTGCAACTCTGGTTCACCGAAAAGAGTTTTGAGCAGTCAGTAGTGATACCTAATCCGACTTAAATAACCCCTTTATTTCTCAGTCAATCTATTCTTAGACTTCGTTTGTGTAGGAAAGGTTCCCAGCGCCGGTGTTATGAGGGATTTCTCAGCATGATTGCGTATGAAATGTGAATTCAAAACTTCTGGGTAGTTAAATATTTTCCGATTGACTAATTTTTTTTACTTATATAAAAATTCAACAAATAATTTGTATTTTTCGACTAATTTCACATACAACTATTCCGGACATCAGGATTGTAGCTAGTAAATCTCACCAGAGAGATAAAGCTCTGGATAGATATCCCCCCATTTGAGATGACAGGGTATGTCCCAAGTAACAAATCCCACTCAACCCCTAAGCGTTGAACAGAAGGCTGTCTTAATAGTTGGGTCAACAGGGCGATCAAACAGACAGGCGACAACTTGGCCGATCATCGATCAGCCTGTCAATCAGTTGCGATTTCTAGGTTTATTTACTTAAAAGCTTGATGGATTGCTTTCTTTAGCTGGTTGGTCATCTCGCTAGGGTGTAGATACTGCACATAAATCACTATCCTTAACAAAGGATTTACCATGTCTCAAATCGTAATTCCTAGTCCACCACCCAGTACAGGCTCAGATGACTGTGATGGTTTGATTATCATAGGCTCAAATGGTCAACCCAGGCCCACCACTAGACCCGGTATCCTGCAACTAAACCTCACTCCTTTGGACGACATTGCCTATAGCACTAACCAAGATGAAGAATTGGCTGCTCTAGAAGGTAACGATCTAGTTTATGGAGGCGGTGGCAATGATGTCATCCAAGGCAACCAGGGAGAAGATACGCTCTCTGGGGGCGAGGGCGATGATACTGTCATGGGCGGTAAAGGTAATGACATCGTTGATGGCAATGCTGGCAATGATGTCCTTTACGGCGATCGCGGCAACGACATCCTATTTGGCGGCGACGGCAACGACTATATCGAAGGCAACCAGGGAGATGATTATGTTAGAGCAGGCGCTGGCAACGATACGGTGTTCGGCGGTAAATGCGATGACGTTCTTTATGGCGACGAGGGCGATGACATCCTTTCTGGCGATCGTGGCAATGACTTCCTCGACGGCGGTAAAGGCAACGATACCCTTTTTGGAGGCAAGGGCGATGATGTTGTCGTCGGTGGCGAGGGCAACGACTCTCTCTTCGGCGGTAAAGGTAATGACTGGCTATTTGGCGGCGCTGGCAACGACTTCGTAAGTGGCAACTTAGGAAATGATACTGTCAGAGGCGGCGATGGCAACGATATTTTGTTCGGGGGTAAAGGCAATGATCTTGTTATGGGTGATGCTGGCAACGATATTATTTCTGGCAACATAGGAAATGACTCCCTCACAGGTGGTGCTGGGGCGGATACATTCCGCTTCGAGTTCTTCGGCATAGATAATATGGATACCCTTACCGACTTTAACCCTACAGAAGATAAAATTCAGCTTGACAAAGCTGTGTTTAATGCTTTAATACCGGGCAATCTAACTGCCAACCAATTTATTACCGACCCCAATTTCAATCCCAACACTCCTGGGGCAGCGGGCGCGGCTAATCTCATCTACAACCCGATTGACGGTTCGCTCTACTACCGCAATCAAAACGGTCAAATATCGATCGTCGCTCAAGTAGGTAATAACCTGAATCTTGGGTCGAATAACTTTGAAATAATTTAAAGTTAATCCCGATTGAGGGTGGATCTATCATTAATATAATTTAAACATTATCGGCTGGCTCAAGGCTCACAAAAAAATAAGCGATGGGGCTTCAAAAGTCAGAAAGCTTGTTAATCACTTGAGTCCCTGATGTCAGTTACAGCTAGCGGTTGCAATTTACCTTTTAAAATCACTAATTTAATTAAGTATGCTCAGCGCCCAAGGGACGGAACAAAATTCCAGTTTAGTAGAAGCTTTTGCCAAAATGGGTTTGCTGTGCGAGCAGGCGGGAAAGATAGAAGATGCTGCTTTTCACTACCAGCAGGCACTGGCTCTCGGAAAAAACAGCCCGGAATTGCAGCACAATTTGGGGAGAGTTCTGCAACAGCAGGGGGATTTTACAGGAGCGATTGGCAGCTATCGGAAGGCGCTGGCTCTCAACTCAGATGACGTTAAAGCTCACTACAATATCGGCGTTGCAGTTCACCAACAAGCAAGGATAGAAGCAGCGATTTACAGTTACCAGCAAGCGATATCTTGCTGGAAAAAAAGCTCTCAACCAGCTCTTTTATCCTACGCGGTAAATGCCTACAGCAATTGGGGCTGCCTTCTGGTGCAGGAGGGCAAAGTTGACGAAGCAATTGTGGTTTTTCAAGCGGGAATAGCTGTGGCGCCCGATGATGCTGCTCTGTACAATAATTTAGGTATTGCTCAGTTACAACTGGGGAAGCCAGAGGAAGCGATCGCCCTTTGCCGCCGCGCGATCGAGTTGCAGCCAGAATTAGTCATGGCCCGTTACAATTTGGGCAAAGCATTCCAAAGATTGGGGCTGCATACTTTTGCAATAGAATGTTTTGAGCTGGTAATTAGCAAGCATCCCGATCGGGTTTCGGCATACAGCGATCGGGCTGTTTCCCTGATGGCACAAGGCAAATTAGCTGAGACAATGCTATGTTGGCAAAAGGCTATTGCTTTGCAAAGCGAGTTTGTTGATGGTTTTTGCTGCCAAGTAGAAATGCGGTTGACTTCCGTACAAGAACTTAATGAACTCGATCGCTCTCAAATAGCCTGTGTGCGATTTCTGAAGCAACTTCAAGAAAAGGACGGCTCTGGTTACGCCATTTCTAGTCTTGCTAACAATCCGCTTCATCCTTCATCATTGGTTATCGATTTAGCAGAGACTTACTTCCATTTGGGAAACGCCTTATGCGAGTACGGCGGGTACGAACAAGCAGAAAGCTATTACCAAAAAGCTTTACAAATTCAACCTAAAAATGCGGATATTTACTTGCGGCTGGCTCATTGCTTGAGTCAGCAGAAACGATTTTCGGCAGCGATTGTAGTTTACCACATGGTGCTGGCAATTGCGGGCAACCGTTCGGATGTTTCCGAACAATTGCAGGCTGTATTGAAAAAACAGCAGGAGTTGATTCATTCTCCCTCAGCCAGCCAAGGGTTGAAACCCCTGGTTAATAGAAAAAGTCCACTAAAGTGGGCTAAAGAGCGGTGTTTTAGTCCTCTTAAACAGAAGCTGATTCATTCTCCCTCAGCCCGCCAGGGATTGAAACCCCTGGCTAATAGCGAAAGTCCACTAAAGTCGACTAAAGAGTGGTGTTTTAGTCCTCTGAAGAGGACTTCAGCTATGAGACAGGGAATTCATTCCCTGTCGGAGTGCGACTCTGACTCTCACTTGGGAAGCATGAAACACCCCTCCATTTTTAACGGCAATAAAAAGCCCAAATCGGAATGTCAGGGCTTAGATTGTCAGCGGTGTCTCAAGCGGATTTTCAGACAGTTTGAGCCTGTGCATTTAGGTAATGGCGTATATTCTTGTGCTCAGCAGGGAGAGACTGCTGTTGAGTCGCCGGAAACATTTGTGACTTCACTCCCAAACGGGCGGGCTTGGATTGTACCGCAGAAAAGTTCTTGGATGATTTGCAATGCTATTGCTATTATCGATTCTGGCGATCGCCTTTTACCAGAACTTTCCCGCGAATATCCGGGCGAGTTGCCGGGATGCGAAAATCAACATTCTACTCAGCACAGGTTTCTGAATTTAAAACCGGAAGAATTGCCACCTTTAGAAAAGATAGACGGTACGGTGGCGGTATTGGCTGGACTTTCGGGAAATGTCTATTTTCACTGGATGGCGGATATTTTGCCCCGGATTGAAGTTCTGCAACGTTGGGGGATAAATCTGGAAGAGATAGATTGGTTTTTGGTTAATAGCTGCCAGCAGCCTTTTCAGCGAGAAACCCTGAAAGTATTAGGGATTCCTGAATATAAAATTATAGAGAGCGATCGCCATCCTTACATTCAAGCCAAACAATTAATTGTTCCTTCTTTTCCTGGATATTTGGGCTGGCTGTCGCCGCAGGGGCTTGAGTTTTTGAGGCGGGTTTTTTTAAATGAAAAATTTAAACAACTCTGTAGTGCAAACATCTTTCTCGCTACAGGTACACAGGTAAGCGAGCAAGAGGAACGCCAATATATTTATCCAGAACGCATCTATATCAGCCGCAGCCAATCCAGTTACCGACGAGTCATCAATGAAGAAAAAGTAATCGAATTATTAAGCGGATTTGGCTTTGTTTCAGTGCTACTAGAATCTATGACTTTGGAGGAGCAAATAGCCTTATTTTCTCGCGCAAAAGCTATCGTAGCGCCGCACGGCAGCGGTCTGACAAATATTATATTTTGTAGTTCAGGAACAAAAGTAATTGAGCTAGTCTCTCCTAATTATATCAGGCACTACTATTGGGCGATCTCTCAGCAGCTAAATCTTCCACATTATTATGTAATAGGAGAGAGCTTTAATTGTTACCCAATTCGACAGTTAATGTATCAAAACCCATTGACTGAAGATATTTTAGTCAATTTGAACTCTCTCAAAAAAATGCTGGAAGAGACCAATCTTTTTAGTTCCAAAAATTCCCTAGATTTAATATTTCTTGAAAACCCTAAAAACTCTACAGCAATTATGAACCAAGAATCAGCAGATTATTTTCAAAAACGGGCAGAATTTTATTTAGAACAAGGTAAGTTAAGCGATGCTGTAGCTGCTTGCGAGCAAGCCCTGAAGCAGAAACCTGATTTTGCACCAGCTTACAAAACCTTGGGCAAGATTAGCCAAGTACAAGGTAATTTAGCCAAGGCAAAGCATTGGTACGTGAAAGCTCTGGAAATTCAGCCTGACTTTGCAGAAGTTTATACTAATCTTGCTACTCTGTATACCCAAGAGAAAAATTGGGAGCGGGCTTTAATCTTTTACCAAAAAGCAAATTTACCTCAGATAGAATCTTCCATAACTAATAGCAATCAAGGTATTTTACCCTTCAAGCCTGACGATATTGAAGTTTACATTCAAGGTGCAGAAGCATTTTATACTCAAAGGAAATTCGAGCAGGCGGCGGCGGCTTGCCAGCGAGTTATTCAAGTTAAACCAGATGCGAGGGCTTATAAAATTTGGGGTAATGCTAGGCAAGCTCAAGGCAAGGTAGAAGAGGCGAAAAATTGCTATGCTAAGGCGATTGAACTCGATCCTGATTTTGCGGAAGCTTATACTAATTTGGGGACGCTTTACGCTCAGGAACAGCAGTGGCAATCTGCGATCGCATTTTACCAAAAGGCGATCGCCCTTCAGCCGAATTTAGCATCAACTTACCGAAACTTAGCTCGCGTGTGGACACAAATGGGGCAGCTATCGGAGGCTGACGAGTGCTGGTTTAAAGCGTATTCTCTAGAACCTGCCAAGGCAACACCTGAAGAACACATTCATCTGGGCGATAACTTTTTGAAGCAGAATCAGGTAACGCAGGCTATACGCTGCTACTGCCACGCTATCGAGTTAAACCCCAATTCAAACCAAGCTTACCAACAGTTAGGAAATGCTCTCAAAGCTCAAAAAAAGGTGCAGGAAGAAGTTGCTAGTTATCGAAAGATAATTGAACGACCTGCTAACATTTTTGGGGATTTATTCAAGACAGTAGTTGTGAGTTTTAATCCGAAATCTGAGTTACCGCAGAATCCGCAAACATCTACTTTGCGGGCAAATGTTGCAGCTAATTCCTTGCAACTCAATTCCACAATCTCCGCTGAAAAACCTCGCGTACAGTTGCAGCAGCCGACAACAATTCCTGCTGTACCGCAACAGTTAAATACGATCGCCCTTTCGGAAAATTCTGCACCTGCTACTCAAAACTCGGCTAATGTTTTGTCGCCGGTGACAGTTGTTGATAGCGGTTTTACGGCAGATTTTCGGAAACCAGAAACTGCTGATGACTCCATTCAGCGGGCAGAATCTTATTGCGCTCAAAAACAATTCGAGCCGGCTATTGCTGAGTGCAAGCGAGCTATTAAAATCAAACCAGATGCGGTGGCTGCTTACAAACTGTGGGGCAAGATTTTGCAAGTGCAAGGGAATACAGAAGAAGCGATCGAGTGCTATAAAAAAGCCGTCCAAATTAATTCTAACGAGGCAGATATTTACGTAAACCTTGGCACTTTGTATGCTATGGGAAAACAGCTATCGCCGGCAATTGCTTGCTACCAAAGAGCGATTGCTATCCAACCGAATTTAGCACCAGCTTACCGGAATTTGGCTAGGGTGTGGAGGCAGCAGGGCAAACAGGAAGAGGCGAACGAGTGCTGGTACGAAGCTTATTCTTTGGAACCAGAAAAGGTATCGCCCGATCAGCATTTTAAATTGGGCAACCTTTTGTTTAAGCAAGGTCAAATTACTTATGCGATCGCGTGTTACCGCCGCGCGATCGAGTTACATCCAAACTTAACTGCTGCTTACCAAAATCTGGCGATAGCGTTAAAAAAGCAAGGAAAATTACATGAAGCTGCTGTCTGTTTGGAGAAAGCTGCGGCACTTAACAACAGCGGTTTGGTAGCCGACCATCTAGCAAGTGATACTGTTGCCCCTGCGACGCGGGTAAAGGGCGATAGAAACACTCACACACCTGCTGCCGCTGCGGAAGTTGGGGATGCGATCGCTTCTTCGGCACCAGCAAACAATCCGAACAACAGTTATTCAAAATCTGCCGAAAGTCTAAGATTATCCGCACTTGATAGCGGTAAAAATAACAGCGGCAAACCTGTGGCGATAGTCAATTCTGTCAGTGCAGAAACATACATCAAACAGGCCGAAGCTTATTACGCCCAGGGGAAATTTGAAGAGACGATCGCGGAGTGCAAGCGAGCTATTGAAATCCAACCGGATGCAGCATTTGCCTACAAGATTGCGGGGAATGCTACCCAAGCTATGGGCAAAGCAGAGGCGGCGAGGTATTGGTACGTTCAAGCGCTGGAAATCGAGCCTGATTTTGCTGAAATTCATGCCAATTTAGGCAGCCTTTACGCTCAGCAGAAAGAGTGGGAAAAGTCAATTGCTTGTTACCAACAAGCAATTAAAATTAAACCTAATTTAGCATCTGCTTACCGGAATTTAGCGAGGATATTTGTGCAGTCCGGTCAGCCGCAAGCAGGGGCAGAATGCTGGTATAAAGCTCTCACTCTCGATATCAATTGGGCTAAGCCTGACGAACACTTTACTCTGGGCAATACTTTGTTAGAACTGGGTCAGTTGGATCGAGCTATTTCGTGTTATCGGCGGGCGATTCAGTTGCAGCCGAGTTATGCCGATGCTTATCACAATTTAGGGGAGGTTTTGAGCGTTATGGGACAGTGGGAAGAGGCGATCGCGGCTTACCGACAAGCGATCGAGCTGAACCAAAATTTCGATGCACCTCATTACGGTTTGGGGAAAGCTTGGGCAAGTCTCGATCGGCGCGAAGAGGCGATCGCGTGTTATCGGAGAGCGATCGAGTTAAATCCCAATTTGGTTCAAGCTTATCAAAGTTTGGGGGATGCTTTGGACAGTTGGGGTCAGTTGGATGAGGCGATCGGATGTTATGAAAAAACCATTGAATTGAAACCGGACATCTGGGAGGTTCACCAAAAGTTAGGGGATGCTTTGCAAGAAAAAGGCGAGATTGATGAGGCGATCGAGGCTTACAACCGCGCCATTGAACTAGCAAAAATTTAGCAAGTTTCCGGATACCTCGTTAGGCAGATGAAAAATAAATTCAACTGATATAAAGACCTCAAATTACCACAGGTAAAGCGTATGAGCAGCCAATCCAACATCATTGCATTCCCAGTAAAAAACTCTTCAGATTTATCCGTATTACCGCACCAAGAACCTCCTGATTTTTGGCCTCCAAAAGTGGTTTTCTCAAAAAGGGCTGTCTCGGAATCTGGGGAACAGGATAGGAAGCGAGACAAGCATTCTGACCAAAGTGTGGAAGCTAACTTCAATGCTGCCAAACCTCACTACAGCTTAGGTAAGGCTTTGGCTAAAAAGGGGGAATGGGAAAAAGCTATTTCTTCCTATCAAAAAGCCTTAAATGTAGACTCTAACTCAGCCGAAATTTATCACTATTTGGGGGATGCTCTTGTTAAAAATGGTGAGTTGGAGGAAGCCGTCAGAGTTTATCAAAAAGCTATCGAACTTCAGCCTAATCTGTGGGAAGTTCACCACAATTTAGGGGATATGTGGCAAGCACAAGGAAGGTTAGATCAGGCAGTTGTTGCATATCGTCTGGCTATTGAGTTTAATCCTAACTTTTGCTGGTCGAACAATAATTTAGGGGATAGTCTGATTAAGCAAGAGAAATGGAAAGAAGCGGTCCAAGCGTATAGAAATGCGATCGAGCTAAATCCAGACTTCCATTGGTCTTACTATAATTTGGGGGAAGCTTTGGTGGAGTTGGAGAGGTGGGAGGAGGCCGTTGTTGCTTATCGGCGTGCAATTCAGTTAAAGTCAGATCTGCCATTCGTGTATGAAAAGTTGGGGGATGCGCTGCGAAATCACAGCCCATTATCTGCGAAAGAAGCTATTAGTTATTACAATCAAGCTATTCAAGAAAATCCAGATCATATCAAGCTCTATCACAAGGCTCTGGAGGTTAACCCAAAAGATCCGAAACTCTATTTGGGTTTGGGTAATGCTTTGATTAAACAAGGACAAAGGGATGGAGCGATCGTATTTTACCAAATGGGGCTGCAACTTAAGCCTGGTGACTTTGAAATTTATTTGCAGCTATGGAAAGCCATGCTCCAGATTAATGATGGCTTTGAAGATGTCGCTGTACAGTCGCAAGCGGATTTGATTGATTTTTGTGGAGAACAGAAGGTTCATAATAAACCTTCACAAATTCCCTTGTCATTTCAATTCTCGCCTGTCTCAAAATCTACAGTTGATAGAGTTGATATTGTTCTCTGCGTTCACAATGCTTTCGAGGATGTAAAAGAGTGTCTGACTTCCATTAGACTACACACAAAGGTTGACTATCGCTTGCTGATTGTAGATGACGGTTCTCAAGCAGAAACTAGAGACTTTCTTAAGTCGTGGGTTCAAGAGGATTCTGTAGCCACTTTGTTTAGAAATGAGACGGCTCGCGGTTATACCAAAGCAGCTAACATTGGTCTGCGCGCCAGCAATGGTGACTACATTATTTTATTAAACAGTGACACAATTGTTACTCCTGGGTGGCTTGAAAAATTAATTGAATGTGCTAATTCTCTAAAAAATATTGGCATAGTTGGACCTTTGTCAAATTGTGCATCTTGGCAATCTATTCCGGAAATATTTGACAAAAACGGTGGCTGGATGATTAACAATATTCCTGAAGGATACTCCCTGGAAAGTCTGAGTGATATAGTGGCTAATGTTTCCGACAAAGCATTTCCTTCTGTAAATTTTGTTAATGGTTTTTGTTACATGATTAAGAGAGCTGTAATCGATGCCATAGGTTGGCTGGATGAAGAAAGCTTTCCCTACGGTTATGGAGAAGAGAATGATTTTTCAATTCGAGCTCGCAAAGCTGGGTTCAAACTCGCAATAGCCGATCATGCCTACGTCTATCACTCTAAATCTAAAAGTTTCGGACACGAACGCCGTCAAGAGCTTTCTAAACAAGGCTCGGCAGCATTCAAATCCAAGCATCCTGATATTAATGTCAAAGCTTTGACAGAGGAAATTAAAAATAATTCAGCTCTCGAACGTTTGCGTCTTAAACTACGCGAACATATCGTGCCTCTAGGAATCAATACTAATAATTTGCGCTAAAAACAAGATCGAATAGAGGTTTGTATATGTCAACAAAAACTAACCAAGAAACGGCTGAAACCCATTTCCAAACAGCCAAACAGTTGGCAGGGGAAGGTAAACTAGACGAGGCGATCGCTATCTACCGTCAAGCTATTGAACTCCACCCCAATAACTCTGAGTTTCACCGCAGTTTGGGGGAGGTTTTGCAACGAGTGGGGCAACACGAAGAAGCGATCGCCTGTTATCGTCAAACAATAGAGTTGCAACCGAAATTTTCTAAGGCTTACCATAACCTAGGAAATGCCCTGGGCCAACTCAAACAATGGCCCGAAGCGATCGCCTCTTATCGTCAGGCACTCGAACTTAATCCTAATTTTCCTACTGCTTGCTATCGTTTAGCCGAAGCTCTCAAACAGTTTGGAGAAACTGAAGAAGCGATCGCCGCCTACCGTCAAGCTATTGAACTCAACCCAAATAACCCTGACTGTCACCACAGTTTAGGGGAACTTTGCCAACAACAAGGAAAATATGAGGATGCGATCGCATCTTACCGTCAAGCAATTGAGCTGCAACCAAAGCTTTTTAAAGCTCACCATAACTTAGGAAATATCCTCCTACAACTGAAAAAATTGCCTGAAGCGATCGCCTGTTATTGTCGAGCGATCGAACTTAATCCAAATAATCCTGAGTTACACTTCAGCTTAGGAGAGCTGTGGCAACAACAAGAAAAACATGAAGAGGCGATCGCTTGCTATCGTCAAACAATTAAGCTGCAACCCAAGTTTTTTAAAGCTTATCATAACTTAGGAAATTCCCTTGGTCAACTCAAGCAATTGGAGGAAGCGATCGCCTCTTATCGTCAAGCAGTTGAGCTGCAACCTAAGTTTTTTAAAGCTCACAATAACTTAGGAAATATCTTGGGAAAACTCAAAAAGTGGCCCGAAGCGATCGCCTCTTATCGTCAGGCGATCGAACTTAACCCCAATTTCCCTACCGCCTATTATCGTTTAGGTGAAGCTCTGGAACAACAAGGACTAATAGAAGAGGCGATTGCAACCTACCGTCAAGCTCTTGAACTTAACCCAAATAACCCTGAGTGTCACCACAGTTTAGGGGAACTTTGGCGGCAACAAGGGAAATATGAGGATGCGATCGCATCTTACCGTCAAGCCATTGAGCTGCAACCGGATTTTTCTAAAGCTCACCATCACTTAGGAAATGCCCTCGGTCAACTCAAGCAATGGAAGGAAGCGAGCGACTCTTACCGTAGGGCGATCGAACTCAACCCCAATTTCCCTACCGCCTACTATCGTTTAGGCGAAGCTCTCCAACAACTTGAACTTACAGAAGAGGCGATCGCTGCCTACCGTCAAGCTATTGAAATCAAACCCGATTTTTCTGCCAAAGTTTACCACAATTTAGGAGAACTTCTCAGCCAAAAAGACCAGTGGGAAGAGGCTATTAGCTGTTATCGTCAAGCGTTTGAGCTTGACCCCAACTTTTCTCCAGCTTATCACAAATTAAAGGAAGCTTTAGCCCAGAATGGTCAGCTAGATAGAGCTAAATCTATTCCCTATTATCAGCCGACTTTCAAGTTAAATGTTAATGATGAATTCCCCAAACTTTTATTTATTCTCCCCGTCAGAGGCGGTGGAGGTGGCGCTCATTCAGTCGTGCAAGAAGCCTTAGCACTTTATCGCTGTGGCATCCCAGTCAAAATAGCTGTCAATCAATCTAACTTTCTTGACTTTTTAAAGAGTTACACAACCGAAATTCCCGAGATCGATCAAATTGCTATCTCTTATCAAACTTTAACAGACCTAAAAAACTTAGCTAAAAATTTCTCTGTTGTCTGTGCAACGACTTATAGCTCAGTAAAAATGCTGGAAATGCTAGTCAGAGACAATCACCAGATTTTGCCGGCTTACTATATACAAGATTACGAACCCTTATTTTCTTGTATAGATACCCCTGAGTGGGAAGAAGCACGAGAATCGTATACACTGATTCCCCATGCTGTCCGGTTTGCCAAAACCAACTGGTTGTGTCATATTGTCGATCGCAATCATGCCGTTAATGTTCACAAAGTCCAAGCCAGCATCGATCATCAAGTTTACTACCCTCATTTGAAGAGTGAAAACTCTCGTATAGAGATTTCTATGATGGTAAGATTCACCACGGCCAGACGCGCTCCCCGTCGCACATTAGCTGTCGCTAAAATTTTATCAGAATTGTTTCCAAATCAAGTGCATTTTACCATCTTTGGCTCAGACCGGAGTCTGATTGAATCTGCTGGTATACCGATTCCTAAAAATACTACTATCTTTCCTCATCTGAGTCGCTCCGAAGTGGCTGCCCTGCTGCGGAACTCAGATATATTTCTAGATCTTTCTGATTTCCAGGCTTTTGGGCGTACAGCTATAGAAGCAATGGCTTCTGGCTGCATTCCAGTTGTCCCCGATAAAGGAGGAACGGATGAATTTGCTATCCCGGATTTTAACTCTGTCGTCGTTGACACAACGTCGATTGAGGATTGCATCAAGGGTATTGGCAAACTGATCCAAGCCGACCGCAATGTGTTATTGCAACTCAAGTTAAATGCTATTGAAACAGCAGCAAAATATTCACCCAAACGTGCTGCTCTGAGCATTTACAATCTTTTCTACAGTCAGCTACTTCAACTTGCTTCATAGTTATTTTAGGATGTTAAAGTGATGGTCGTGTTAGATTCTGTTCTTCAAAAGCGATATCTTCATAAGGTTCAAATCCAGTTAATGGTGCGAAAAAGATGGGCTTATTTGCGCTATATTCAGATACGTGAAGCATTAATTCAAGTCTTAAAATCTGCCGGAGAAATCAACTCTTTTCTGAGCGTTGGTTGTGGTTCTGGATTAACTGAAATAGCCCTAGCTCTAGAATTTCCTGAAATTAAGTTTCATCTTACGGATATTGATACTAATACCAATATTCAACAGCGACTAGGGGTTCGCATGAGCAACGAATGGGCTATTCCCAATGTCAGCTTTGGCACTTATGATACTTTAACCCCATCACCAGAATCCTACGATATAGTCGCCTCGATTGAAGTCCTAGAACATATCGAAGCTGACAAAATAGCAGCAATTAATATGCGTGCAGCGGCACGGAAGTATGTATTTGCACTTGTTCCATTTGCTACTCATGAAACTAACATGAACCCAAAGATGCGAGAAAGTGTATGGAAAAATCATCAGCATTATCGCGTCGGTTACAATGCAGATAGCATCCAAGAAATCTTCCCAGATGTTACAATCTTACGTGGGTGTTACTGGAATGATGCTGGCATTAAACTGCGCCAAAAACTTGAACACTTGTCTGATGAAGAAATCCGGGCTTTATTTCCCCATTTAACTCAGCTAGCTACAACAGACATTCGTAACAGTATCCCTAGCGCTGATGGAAAGTGTCATGGAATGTGGATATTGTCAAAAGCATAAATTGTATAATCAGGAAATAATACCATGCTGGACTAAATTGAGGAGTTTAAGCCGCCTAAAAAGTATAGAGTTAAGGTGAATAAGGGAATGGGCATAAATTAAGCTCCGATGGCTTAACTTATTACCATTCCCAAGGTAACTGACTATAAAGAATAAAGTGTCCCTTTTTGATATAGCAAATGTTTATGTGACAGATTTCGGACATCAGATACACTGACATTCTCAGCTAACCAAATAATGCCAAAAAATTCTCTATAAACTGGTTCAGTGAGTGTCAATATTGGTTTTACTCCATGTTTTTCCAGCTCCCAATGATGTTGGTTTTTAAGTGATGATAGTGGGTGAATAGTTGCATCTATCGAAGAATTAAGCAGGACTCTCCCATAGATTTCATAGTTGGGTGCGTTTATATCTTCAAGAATGTTCATTACCTGCTCAGCTTTCAGATGCAAAGTATGACCCGTCCAGTCAGACCAATAGAATTTTAGACCTAAACATTTCAAGTAGTCATCGGCATCGAAAAAAGGACCTCTAATAAAAACGAACTTTCTTGAAATTCGGATAGCATTTTTTATTGCTTCTTTGGCACAATCTAATGTTGGTAAATGCTCTAAAGTATGGTTGAGAATTGTAAAATCTACGCAACCATCTGGGAGATCGAGATTGCAAAAATCTCCTTTGATGGCGTCATATCCAGCAGCTTTAGCTGATGCTACCTTCTTCGGATCGATATCGATGCCGAATCCCTTACGCCCTTTGAGTATCTTGATCCCAAATTGAATTGAGCTACCGTTAGAACAGCCAAAGTCGGCAAAATCAAAACTTGTAATATCGATATTATTCATCATTTTATTCCCCTCAATCTTAAATGTCTTGTAACTAAAGATAATTACTTAATACATGATTTGGGTAAGCTCTTCAGGAAAATAGATGTAGAGCTGCTAATAGAATAGATTTATGCTGGGAGATGTAGAAGCGCAATTCGCCCTATATATTATATACCACAAACTTCTAATCTACATCCTTCCCAGATTCAATCCGGATCAAATAGCAAACTCCAGAAGAAATAATTATCAACGAACATATCCCCAATAGTACGATATGCCTAGTCAAAAACCCTTGGTACCTCCTTCACAGCGTTTAGGTTCATCTAAAAACTACTACAAATTTCAAGGACAACCCTACAAACATCTTGAAGTAGAGATTAATTTGACATCTTTAAAAACTATAGCTACTGCTATTTTGTTAGGGGTTCCTTATCTTGGGTTGATTTACGTATTTTTATCGGGAGGTGCCCAAGTAATAGCTATTAGTTTAGTAGTATTAGGTATCTTGATAGGGGGTTCGATCGCGCTTTTATATTATTTAAACAGAGAAGAGTATGTTAAACCACCTGCCAATCAAAAGAAACGGCACTGATACACAGTCGATCGCCCTCCAACTCTGTAATTCAGAATTTGCCTATCCTCAAGCGATCGCCCTGTTGAAAAATTAGATCCGACTCTCCGGATGGCGCTCGAATTCTCAGGAAGCTTAATTGGTAGATGCACCCTGATTAATTAACTCCCGACCAATTTTGGCCGGGTTTTTTTTGGCGATCGCACGCCCTCGCCACAAATTCTCCTAAATTATGTCAAATTGTCCTGAAAAAGGTGTTTTGAGGCGGGAGATTAAATTAGTAGATGCACCCTGATTAATTAACTCCCGACCAATTTTGGCCGGTTTTTTTTTGGCGATCGCACGCCCTCACCACAAATTTTCGCAAATTCGGCTAAAGTGTCCTGAAAGAGGTGTTTTGAGGCGGGAGATTAAATTAGTAGATGCACCCTGATTAATTAACTCCCGACCAATTTTGGTTTGGGGTTTTTTTTGCGGTATCCAGGGTGATGCTGAAAAAGTTTGAGGTTGTCCGGATGGCGATCGAATTCTCAGGAAGCTTAATTGGTAGATGCACCCTGATTAATTAACTCCCCGCCAATTCTGGTTTGGGGTTTTTTTTTGCGGTATCGACGGTGATGCTGAAGAAAGTTTGAGGTTGTCCGGATGGCGATCGAATTCTCAGGAAGCTTAATTGGTAGATGCACCCTGATTAATTAACTCCCCGCCAATTCTGGTTTGGGGTTTTTTTTTGGCGATCGCACCCCAAACCACGAATTTTCCCAAATTTTCCCAAACTGTCCGGAATAGGTACACCTCGAACCGGAGACTAAATTAGTAGATGCACCCTGATTAATTAACTCCCGACCAATTTTGG
Organism: Microcoleus sp. MOSTC5; assembly: GCF_036701825.1. NCBI lineage: Bacteria > Bacillati > Cyanobacteriota > Cyanophyceae > Oscillatoriales > Microcoleaceae > Microcoleus > Microcoleus sp. MOSTC5. The sequence goes on from NZ_JAUBRK010000002.1 coordinate 79,659, forward strand.
CCGGGTTTTTTTTTCGTATTGCACCCCAAACCACAAATTTTCCCAAATTTTCCCAAATTTTCCCAAACTGTCCGGAACAGGTGCACCTCGAACCGGAGACTAAATTAGTAGATGCACCCTGATTAATTAACTCCCGACCAATTTTGGCCGGGTTTTTTTT